>NZ_JBEXIL010000058.1:23953-35098 GCF_040608555.1 Micromonospora sp. NPDC005172 | reverse complement strand
CCCCGGCGGGGGGGGTGCGGGGGGCGGGCCGGGCCGCCGGGGGTGGGTGACGACCCGGAGGCGGCACGCCTGCTCGCTCAGCTACGCAGCGACCACTGCTGGTTCTGTTGCCCGTTGCAGGCCCAGAGGATGAGTTTCGTGCCGTTGGCGGTGCCGGCGCCGTTGGCGTCCAGGCAGAGCCCGGACTGGACGCCGCTGATGGTGCCGTTGGCGTTGACGTTCCACTGCTGGTTCGTGCCGCCGTGGCAGTCCCAGATGATCACCTGAGTGCCGTTGGCGGTGCCCTGACCGTTGGCGTCGAGGCACTTGTTGCCGTACACCTGGATCTGCTTTCCGGCCGTGTAGGTCCAGCGTTGCGCGGTGCTGGTGCTGATGCAGTCCCACAGTTGCACCTGGGTGCCGTTGGTGCTGGTGCCGTTCGGCACGTCGACACAGCGACCGGACTGGGCGCCGACGATCTGGGCGTTCTGCTGCGGGTTGCCGCCGCTGGCGGGGGTGTAGGCGGCAGCGGCGATGTTGGCCTGCACGGCGTCCTCGGTGGCCGCAGTCGGGTAGCCGGAGGTCAGCACGCCCTCGAAGAAGGTGCCGCGGCCGGTGATGCTGTTGTCACCACCGATGCCGAGGAGGATGGCCCCCTCCTTCTTCATGGGGTTGTAGCCGTTGGGACGACGGCCGTCGAAGTAGGTGGTCAGGCCACCCGACTGCGCGTTCCCGCCCCGGATCGCCCAGTGGTTCGGCTCGCCCTTGACCATCGCCGTCACGAAGCGGTGGTTGATGGACGCGATGTTGTTGTAACCCGCGTTCACCCCCGAGAACAGGCCCCACTCCAGGTCCGCCATGATCCAGGGGCCCGCACCGGCTCCGTAACCCCACTGCTTGTTGGCGCCGAAGTAGACCGTCTCCATGATGGCGCGTTCGTCGGCCAGGACGTTGGTCTGCGCGTTGCCGTAGTCGAAGCAGCACCACTGGTTGTAGTGCGTGCCGTCCACGACGGCGTAGATGCCCTCGGGCTGGTCGCCGGTCGCGACGCCGTTGGTGTTGTTGTTGCGGTAGCCGGTGCCCGGGGCGATGTAGACGCCGTACGCCTTCTGGCCGCCGATGGTGATCGGTGCCGCCTTCGCGTCGGCGAGGTTGTCGTACCCGCCGGCCGCGGGGCCGCTGAAGCCACCCGGAGGTGCCTGGGTGAGGCGGTTGTTGCGACCGGACTGGTCGTAGATGATCGTGATGACGCAGCTCGTGTTGGCGCAGAACGTGTCCTGGGTGGCCGCGTTGGCGACGCCGCCGGCGCTGACCACGCCGACGTCGCGCGTGGTGTTGTCCGACGATCGGCGGACCTGGTAGAGCGCGCCGTTGTACGCGCCGTAGAGGGCCCGGGTGGTGCTGTGCGCGGCGACGCACGGTGTGCCGCCGGAGGCGTAGATGTCGCACGGTCCGGTGCCGGCGGCGCGGGCGACGCCGGGTGTCTCCGAGACCACGTAGACGCCGGCGCCGGCGACGAGGACCAGCAGGGTCCCCGCTGCGGCCAGCAGGCGGTGCAGCCTTCTCTTCACGTCCATGGATTCCCCTTGCGTGCGGCGGTGGTGGTGGGGGTGATGTCACGCGTGATAGCGCTAACATTAATCGCCATCCATGGAAGCGCGCTACCTTCCGGCGGCCCCTGCGCCGTAGCAGACACGAGCTTGATCAGGGCGTTGTCCACAGTGCCGTCGACTGTCCACAGGACGGGGTCGCGGTGCCCCGTCGTGGCGCCCGACGTCCTAGCGTCGCGGCGTGGCAGAGGACGAGGAGACAGCGGTACGTCAGCGTCTGCGCCGGCTGACGGCCGCGACGGGTGGCGGGTCGCCGACTCCGTCGGGCAGCGGTGCGTCGACGGCGGAGGCGCCCACCGGTCCCGGCGGTGGTGCGCCACGACTGCCCGGCCCGGGGGCGTTCGATCCGGGACGGCGCGGTGTGCGGGCGTTGGCTGCCGTGGCCCTCGTGGTGGTGCTGGCCGCCGCCGGTTGGGCCTGGCGGTCCCGGCCGCACGCGGAACCGGTCACCCCGCCGGTCGGCGAGGCCACCCCCGCCGTCGCCGAGGTGCAGGGCAGCGCGTCGGCGTCCGGCGAGCTGGTGGTCGCGGTCGCGGGCAAGGTACGCCGACCCGGGCTGGTGCGCGTACCGGCGGGGGCCCGGCTGGCCGACGCCCTGTCCGAGGCCGGCGGCCCGCTCCCCGGCGTGGACGTGACACTGCTCAACCCCGCCCGGAAGGTCACCGACGGCGAGTTGATCGTCGTCGGGGTGACGCCACCGCCGACACCGGGCGCCGCGGCCGGTCCCGCAGCCGGCGTGGCGCCCGGCGGGGTGGTGAACCTCAACACCGCGACGCTGGCCCAGCTCGACGCGCTGCCGGGGGTGGGGCCGGTGCTCGCCCAGCGCATCCTCGCCTACCGGGATCAGCACGGCGGGTTCCGGACCGTGGGCGACCTGCGCCAGGTCGAGGGGATCGGCGACGCGCGCTACGAACAGCTCAAGGACCTGGTGACGGTATGAACGCCCCACCTGTCGTCGGCGACGCGCCGCCACCGGATCTCCGGCTCGCCGGGTTGGCCGTGGCCGCCTGGCTCACCGCGCTCGCCGGCCTGCACCTCGGCACCCGTCCACTGCTGCTGGTGGCCGGCGGCGTGGCCGTGTCGACAGCGCTGAGCACCCTGCACCTGCTCGGCCGGCTCGGTCGGCCCGGGGCTCTCGCCCACCGTTACGGCTGGGTCGCCGTCGCGGTCGGCCTCGGCGTGCTCTGCGGCGCGGCGACGACCGCCGCCCGGCTGGTCGTCCGGGACGCGCCGCCGGTCCGTGCCCTCGCCGAAAAGCGCGCCCCGGTCACCGCCGATCTCGTCGTCCGTGACGACCCACGCCCGATCCGCTCCGCCGGGCGTCCCGGCATGCTGCTGGTGTCGAGTGAGCTGATCCGGCTGACCGGTCCGGACGGCCGGCGGCTCCGGGCGTCGGTACGGGTACTGGTGCTCGCCACCGACCCGGCCTGGCGAGGACTGCTGCCGGGGCAGCGGCTGACCGCCGAGGGGCGACTCGGTGTTCCGCGCGGCGGTGACCTCACCGCGGCGGTGCTCGCCACCACCGGTCCACCCGAGCGGCACGGTACGCCATCGTGGGCGCAGCGCGCCGCCGGCACGTTACGCGCGGGTCTGCAACGGGCCTGCGCGCCGCTGCCCGACGACCCTGGTGGCCTACTGCCGGGGCTGGTGGTGGGGGACGTCAGCCGCCTGCCGTCCGCCGTCGAGGAGGACTTCCGGGCGACCGGCATGACGCACCTCAACGCCGTCTCGGGCAGCAACGTCGCGATCGTCGTGGGCGCCGTGCTGCTGCTGGCCCGCTGGGCGCGCGCCGGGCCCTGGGTCGCCGGGGTGCTCTGCGGGGTGGCGTTGGTGGGCTTCGTCATCCTGGTTCGCCCGTCACCGAGCGTCGTGCGGGCCGCCACGATGGGGGCGATCGGGCTCGTCGCGCTGGCCGCCGGTCGACCCCGGGCCGCGCTGCCCGCGCTGGCCGCCGCCGTCACGGTGCTGGTGCTCGTCGACCCCGAGTTGGCCGGCGACGCCGGGTTCGCGCTGTCCGTACTGGCCACCGGGGGCCTGCTGCTGCTCGCTCCGCGCTGGCGGGACGGGCTGCGCCACCGGGGCGTCCCGGCCGGGTTGGCCGAGGCGCTGGCGGTGCCGGCGGCGGCCCAGGTGGCGTGCGGGCCGGTCGTCGCCGGGATCTCCGGCACCGTCAGTCTGGTCGCGGTACCGGCCAACCTGCTGGCGGTGCCGGCCATCGCCCCGGCGACGGTGCTGGGCGTCACGGCCGCCGTGCTGTCGCCGGTCTGGCCGGCCGGCGCCGGGTTCGTCGCGTGGCTGGCGAGCTGGCCGGCATGGTGGCTGGTCGTCATCGCCCGCCACGGCGCCCGCCTCCCGGCCGGCACCCTGCCCTGGCCGGGTGGTGCGGCCGGTGCCCTGCTGCTGGCCGGGCTGACGGTGGCACTGCTGGTGGCCGCCCGTCGACCGCTGGTGCGCCGGCTGGTGGCGGTCGTCGCCGTCGCCGTCCTGCTCGGTGCCCTCGGAGTCCGCCTGATCGCCGGGGGGTGGCCACCGCCGGGTTGGGTGGTGGTGGCCTGCTCCGTGGGGCAGGGCGACGCCCTGGTGCTGCCCGTCGCACCCGGCCGGGCGGTGCTGGTCGACGCCGGGCCGGACCCGGGGGCGGTGGACGGGTGCCTGCGGCGGCTCGGCATTCGGGAGGTGTCGCTGCTGGTGATCAGCCACTTCCACCTCGACCACGTGGGCGGGTTGGCCGGGGTGTTCCGGGGCCGGCGGGTGGTGGCCGTGCTGACCCCACCCTCGACGGAACCGGCGAGCGGTCGGGCGGCGGTCCGCGCGGCGGCGATCGGCGGCCGGGCCACGATGCGGGACACCACCGCCGGGACACGGCACCGGGTCGGCGATGTCGAGTTGCTGGTGCTCGGTCCGCCGTACCCGCTGGCCGGCACCCGATCGGACCCGAACAACAACTCGCTGGTGCTGCGTGCCACGGTCGCCGGTGTGTCGGTCCTGCTGCCCGGCGACGCCGAGACCGAGGAGCAGCACGCGGTGCTGGTCCGGAGCCCGTCGGCACAGCTGCGGGCGGACGTGTTGAAGGTCGCGCACCACGGCTCGGCATACCAGGACGAGGGCTTCCTCGCCGCCGTACGGCCGGCCGTCGCGCTGGTGCCGGTCGGCACGGGCAACTCGTACGGGCATCCGAACCGCGCGCTTCTCGCCCGACTGAGCAGTCATGGTGCCCGGGTCCTGCGGACCGACATCGACGGCGATGTGGCGGCGATCCGGACCGCCGATGGCTTGGCGGTGGCCCGCCGAGGGGTGCCGCCGGGACGACCACTGTGAGAGGAACCGCAGGTCAGGGGCGTCGGCGCGGTGGAAATTGCGCGCGCCCAGGCGAAATCCCGACCGGCTTGCGGATTAGATGGTGAACCGAGGTAAATGTCTGGATTTGCGCTTAGTGCGGGCTGCACCGACCGGGCGGCGAATGAGCAGACCCGTACTTGCCGTAGGCCGTGCGAATATGGGCGACGTGACCCCCGCCAGCCTCGCCCCCATTGTGCTCGTCGTCGGCGACGAGGAGCTGCTCGCCACGCGCGCCGTCTCCGAAGCTGTCGAACGGGCCCGCGGCACCGACCCCGACGTGGACGTCCGCGAGTACCAGGCGAGCGCGCTCACCGTCGGCGAAATCGCCGAGATGCTCAGCCCGTCGCTGTTCGGCGGTCGGCGGCTGCTCATCCTGCGCTCGGGCCAGGACGCCCGCAAGGACCTGGTCGCCGCACTGCTGGCGTACGCCAAGAACCCCGACCCGGAGGTCCAGCTCCTGGTGCTGCACCTGGGCGGCGCGAAGGGCAAGGCGTTCGCCGACGGGCTGCGATCGGCGGGCGCCACGGTGGTCCCGGCGGCCAAACTCAAGGGGCACCGCGAGCGGGTCGCCTTCGTCCGTGACGAGATCCGCCGGGCCGGCGGCAGGTGCGCCGACGACGCCGCCGACGCGCTGATCGCGGCGGTCGGCAACGACCTGCGCGAGCTGGCCGCCGCCTGCTCGCAGCTCATGGCCGACACCGACGGGCGGATCAACGCCGAGACGGTGGCCCGTTACTACCGGGGTCGGGTCGAGGTGACCGGCTTCACCGTGGCGGACGCCACGATGGTCGGCGACGTACCGGCCGCCCTGGAGGCGCTGCGCTGGGCCCTGCACGTCGGAGTCGACCCGGTGCCCATCGCCGACGCCCTGGCCGACGGGGTGCGCACGGTGGCCCGGGTGGCGTCGGCCGGGCGGGGCAGCCCGTACCAGCTCGCCAGCAGCCTCGGGATGCCGGCGTGGAAGATCGAGCGGGCGCAGCGGCAGGGGCGCGGCTGGACCCCGGAAGGGCTGGTCCGGGCCATGCAGGTCGCCGCGGAGTGCAACGCGGCCGTCAAGGGGGGCTCGGACGACCGGGCGTACGCCCTGGAACGGGCCGTCTTCTCGGTGGTGGCCGCCCGGCAGGGCAGCAGCCGGTGACGGGGCCGAACCGTACCGGTTGGGCCACCCTGCCCGTCGACGAGGAGCGGTACCGGCCGCTCTACGCTCGGCTGCTCGGCCTGCGGTTCGTCAACCCCGGTGGGGTGCTCTGCTTCCTGTTCTTCGAGGGCGCCATCGCCCTGGCCGTGCTGCTCGCCCTGGCGGAGTTGGTCACCTGGTGGGCGGTGCTGGTGCTGCCCGTCGTCGTGGCGGCGATGGTCAAGCTCAACGACATGGTGGCCGCGGTGGTGGTCCGATCCGCCGCGCTCGTGCCCGAGCAGGAGCGGGACCGCTTCCGCCGGCAGATGGAGCCGGTGGTCGGCCGGGCCCGGGTCGAGTGGATGTCCAACGCGGTGACGGCGGTGGCGATCCCCGCCGACCGGGTGTGTCCCACCCGTCGCAGGGACGTGCGGGACTGACGACCGCCGGGGCGGCGAGCACGTCGGCGGCACCTGGTACCTGGACACACGGCGGCACCTGGACACACGGCGGCACCTGGACACACGGAAGCCCCGGACCGAGGTCCGGGGCTTTCCGAATCAGTCTGACGGCAAAGCGTCAGGCGGAGAGCGCCACCACGCGCTTCGCGATCGCGGACTTGCGGTTCGCGGCCTGGTTGGAGTGGATCACGCCCTTGCTGACGGCTTTGTCCAGCTTGCGCGAGGCCTCCTGCATCAGCGCGGTGGCCTTCTCGACGTCACCGGCCTCGGCAGCCTCGTTGAACTTCCGGACGGCGGTCTTCAGCGACGACTTGACCGACTTGTTACGCAGCCGGGCCTTCTCGTTCTGCCGGTTGCGCTTGATCTGGGACTTGATGTTCGCCACGCGACAGCCTCGTCTTGATAGCTCGGGTTGGTCAGCTTGTGCGCGGGATGACGACATGCGTCACCACTGCGCGAAGAGCCAGGTTACCAGGTCGCCCGGGACGAGCCAAAACGGCTCCGCCCGAAGAGGGTCCGTCCCCGCTCGCGGGTGCCGCCGAACGGTCGACGGCTTGATCCACTCGGCTTCCGGGAAACCGCAGTATCCGAGCATGGCTGACAGCCCGACTTCAAGGAAACCGAGCCGATCCCGGGCCGCGCGGGCCGCCGGGGCACCGCGGGGCCGCTGTCACCGCCAGCCCTGCCGGCGGGCGAGCCAGTCGAGTGCCTGCTCGCCGCTCCACCGCTGGTGCGCCGACCGGTGCGGCGAGTCCGTCGCCGACGCCGCGTCCGCCCCGGTGAGGTAGTAGCCGGCCAACGCGGCCAGGGTGGCGTCCAGCGCGTCCGGCGCAGCGCCGGTGGTCACCGGGTGCGCGGCGAAGATCCGGTCGGTGTCCAGGCCGCTGGCGTAGGCGGTGAGCAGCAGGGTCGCCAGGTCGAACCAGGCCGGCCCGGTGCAGGCCCAGGTCCAGTCGCAGAGCCAGGCCCGGCCGCCCGGACCGACGAGCACGTTGTCCACCCGTAGGTCACCGTGGATCAGGCCGGTCGCACCGTCCGCGTACCCGGGGAGGCGGGACTCCAGCGCCACCAGCTCGGGCAGTCGACCCCGGGCGGCGGCGGGCAGCGCCGGAGGCGGCTCCCGGCCCGCGGCGACCTCCTCCCACCAGAGGATGTCCGAGCGGGCCAGTTCGGCCAGGTGGGGCAGGCCGAGCGCGGTCAGCCCGGCCGGCGGGTCGGCGAGCGCGGCGGCCACCTCGGCGTACGCCGCGAGCGTGGCGTCCAGCTCGGCACGCGCCCAGGGCAGGCGTGGGGTGTGCCCGTCGACCGCGTCGGTGCAGAGCGCGAACCAGCCGGCCTCGTCCAGCGTCCACCGCAGGCGGGGCGCCGGCAGGTCCGCCGGCAGCCGGTCGAGGATCGCGGCCTCCCGGGCGTACCCCGGTGTGAGGTGCGCGACGGTGGGTGACGCCTTGACGAAGGCCCGACCACCGTCTGCGGTGTGCAGCACGGCGGCGAAGCCCCGGGTGAAGCCCGCGGTGGCGACGCGGACGGTGACCACCGGCGCGCCGAGCCGGTCGGCGATGGCGACCCGCAGCGCCGCCGGCAGCGCCGGCCACGACGGGCGCGGCGCACCCGCGTGGCGTGGCACGGGGGGCAGCGGCGGCGAGGACACCCCACCATGCTGCCCCGGGGTACGTGCGCGGCGCGCGGCGACACTGCCAGACTGCCAAGCCATGAGGACCGAGGACTTCTGGCATCTGATCGACCAGGCCCGCGCCGGGGGCGGCGGTGAACCCGGGCCGGTCGCCGCGCGGGCCGTGGCGCTGCTCGCCGAGCGCGATCCGGAGGACATCGTCGGGTACGCCCAGCACCAGACGCGGGTGCTGGCGGCCTCGCACAAGGCCGACCTGTGGGGTGCGGCCTACCTTATCAACGGTGGCGCCTCGGCCGACGGCTTCGAACACTTCCGGGGCTGGCTGATGACCCAGGGGCGTGCCGTCTTCGCCCGCGCGGTCGCCGAACCGGACTCGCTGGCGGAACTGCCCCAGGTGCGGGCGGCCTCGCTCAGCGGGGAGGAGTTCTCCGCCGAGCAGATGCTGGCGGTGCCGTGGGACGCCTACCGCAAGGCCACCGCGTCGGAGCTGCCGGAGTCCCGGGAGCCGGTCCGGACGCCGGACCTCAACGACTTCTGGGACTTCGACGACGAGGAGGAGGCCCGCCGCCGGCTGCCCCGACTGGCCGCGCTCTTCGTGGAGCCGCCCATGGAGTGAGGAGTTCTCGGGACCGATCCGTCGCCCGCGCAGTGGGCGTACCCCGGCGGCGTGGGAACATGGAGGGGGTCGGCGGCGCGCCGGCCTGTTCACGTCAGCCGACCAGAACGGACCGCTGTGCCACCGAAGCTCGATCCCGGCGCGAACGCCCCTGGTGCCACCGACCCCGGTCGCATCCGGAACTTCGGCATCATCGCCCACATCGACCACGGGAAGTCGACCCTGGCCGACCGGATGTTGCAGCTCACCGGTGTGGTCGACCCACGGCAGATGCGCGCGCAGTACCTGGACCGGATGGACATCGAGCGCGAGCGCGGCATCACCATCAAGAGCCAGGCCGTCCGGATGCCGTGGACCATCCGCGACGGCGAGCGGGCCGGTGAGCACGCGGTGCTCAACATGATCGACACCCCGGGGCACGTCGACTTCACCTACGAGGTGTCCCGGTCGTTGGCGGCCTGCGAGGGTGCCGTGCTGCTGGTCGACGCCGCGCAAGGCATCGAGGCGCAGACCCTGGCCAACCTCTACCTGGCCCTCGAGAACGACCTGCGCATCATCCCGGTGCTCAACAAGATCGACCTGCCGGCCGCGCAGCCGGAGAAGTACGCCGAGGAGCTGGCCCACCTTATCGGTGGGGACCCCGCCGACTGCATCCGGGTCTCCGGCAAGACCGGCGAGGGCGTTCCGTACCTGCTCGACGAGATCGTCCGGCAGTTCATCCCACCGGTCGGTGACGCCGTGGCGCCAGCCCGGGCGATGATCTTCGACTCGGTGTACGACGTCTACCGCGGCGTCGTCACGTACGTCCGGGTCATCGACGGTCGGATCAGCGCCCGCGACCGGATCAAGATGATGTCCACCGGCGCGGTGCACGAGCTGCTGGAGATCGGCGTCATCTCACCCGAGATGGTCAAGGCCGAGGCGCTGGGCGTCGGCGAGGTCGGCTACCTGATCACCGGTGTGAAGGACGTCCGGCAGTCCCGGGTCGGTGACACGGTCACCATCAACAGCCGGCCGGCGGCCGAGGCGCTGGGTGGCTACAAGGACCCGAAGCCGATGGTCTACTCCGGCCTCTACCCGATCGACGGCTCCGACTACCCGAACCTGCGTGAGGCTCTGGACAAGCTCAAGCTCAACGACGCCGCCCTGGACTACGAGCCGGAGACCTCCGGCGCGCTCGGCTTCGGTTTCCGCTGCGGCTTCCTCGGCCTGCTCCACCTCGAGATCATCCGGGAGCGGCTGGAACGCGAGTACAACCTCGACCTGATCTCCACCGCGCCGAACGTCGTCTACCGGGCGATCACGGACGACGGCGAGGAGATCGTCGTGACGAACCCGAGCGAGTACCCGACCGGCAAGATCGCCGAGGTGTACGAGCCGGTGGTCCGGGCCACGGTGCTGACGCCCAACGACTACGTGGGCGCCGTCATGGAGCTCTGCCAGGGCCGGCGGGGCAACCTGCTCGGCATGGACTACCTCTCCGCCGACCGGGTGGAACTGCGTTACACGCTGCCGCTCGCGGAGATCATCTACGACTTCTTCGACCAGTTGAAGAGCCGTACCAAGGGCTACGCCTCGCTGGACTACGAGCCCACCACCGAGCAGGCGTCCGACCTGGTGAAGGTGGACATCCTGCTGCACGGCGAGCCCGTGGACGCGTTCAGTGCCATCGTGCACAAGGACAAGGCGTACAACTACGGCGTCACCATCGCCGCCAAGCTGCGTACGCTCATCCCGCGCCAGCAGTTCGAGGTGCCGATCCAGGCGGCCATCGGCAGCCGGGTCATCGCCCGGGAGACCATCCGCGCGATCCGTAAGGACGTCCTTGCCAAGTGCTACGGCGGTGACATCAGCCGTAAGCGCAAGCTGCTGGAGAAGCAGAAGGAAGGCAAGAAGCGGATGAAGATGGTCGGCCGCGTCGAGGTGCCCCAGGAGGCCTTCATCGCCGCCCTGTCCTCCGACTCCGGCGACACCAAGGCCCCCAAGAAGTAACCCCCAACCGCCGACCCGGCCCCCGGCCCTCCTCCGGACCGGCCCGGCCCGGCCACCCGTGTTGATCAAGAGGTTCGCGTCATCCGAAGCCCGGATGCTGAAGCGAACCTCTTGATCACCGGGGTCGGGCCGGGTGGGACCGGGGATGGGCCCGGTGGAACCGGGGGTGGGCGGGAAAATTTTGGTTGGCTTTCCTCGGGTTGTCGCCCTGGGCAACATGTTGTCTGACCTGTACGGACGTGTCTCCACGCCAATCGACGCAGCCGCTCGACATCGATGCCGACGACTTCTTGTGCGGGTGAGTCGGTTTGGATTTTTGGTGGGTCGGGAACTTAGTGGTCACGACAGGAAGCACACATTGTGTGTCAGACATTCTTAGAAGGAGCGCGACCGTGGAG
>NZ_JBEXIL010000058.1:0-23855 GCF_040608555.1 Micromonospora sp. NPDC005172 | reverse complement strand
GGGCGCTCGGCCGCCTGGTCGTTCCGGGTCGGCAGAACATGCCGATCTGGCTGCACCTGCTGATCGGTGTCGGCGCGGCTCTGCTGGGTACGGTGCTGGCGCGGGCGATGGGTATCGCGACCGAGACCGCTGGTATCGACTGGACCGAGCTGCTGGTGCAGGTCGTGGTGGCCGCGATCGCGGTCGCGCTGGTGGCCGGTGTCGGTGGCCGCCGCCGCGTCACCCGATGACGAGCAGCGTCACCCGGTAACAACCTGGCATCACCGCACCGCTCGAAAGAGCGCCCGGCCGAATGGCTGGGCGCTCTTTCGTGATGTCATGCCCGGGTTCGGCCCTGTTCCCTGGGCGCCCGCGTCCACGGGCTGCGGTACGGTCGCCACGCTTCGGCCTGCTGCCCACTGTCGTAAAGGATTTCTTCGTACTAAGGTGCGGCGGAGAAGGTTAGTTCCAGGCGACGCGAGGGGAGAAGTGGCGTGAACAGGTGGAAGCGGCTGGCCCCGGTCACTGCCGTGGTGGCCTCGGTCGCCATGGTGATGGGCGGCTGTGGGGGCTCCGGCGAGGAATCGACCGACGACAGCAAGCTCACGGTCTGGATGATGGGTGAGGGTGGCGACGCCCAGAACGCCTTCCTCGACAGCGTGGAGACCGAGTTCCGGCAGAAGCACCCCGACACCGATGTGGTGGTGCAGTACATCCCCTGGCTGGAAGCGCCCAAGAAGTTCCAGGCCGCGCTCGCCGGCGGTGCGGGCCCGGACATCACCGAGCTGGGCAACACCGAGACCCAGGGCTGGGCCGCGCAGGAGGCGCTCGCCGACGTGAGTGGTCGGATGGGTGGCTGGGCGGACGGCAAGGACCTGCTGCCCGACCTGGTGCGCAACGCGCAGCTCGACGGCAAGCAGTACGGCGTTCCCTGGTACGCCGGCGTGCGGGCCATCTACTACCGCACCGACTGGTTCGCCGAGGCGGGCGTGCAGCCGCCGAAGACGTGGGAAGAGCTGGTCACCGTCGCCAAGGCCGTGCAGGCCAAGAAGAAGGGCACCTACGGCATCGCGCTGCCGGGCAACTCCGAACTGCCCTTCTACTCCTTCCTCTGGGGCGCTGGCGCCGAGATCGCCACCAACCAGGGTGGCACGTGGAAGTCCGGCTACACGACGCCGGAGGCGCAGCGGGCCGTCAAGTACTGGACCGACCTGGTAACCGTGCACAAGGTCGCCCCGCCGGCCGCCGCCGGCTGGAACGAGATCGACGCGCGGACGCAGTTCGCCACCGGCAAGGCCGCGATGGCGTTCGCCGGTAGCTGGCAGCAGGGCGCCATCAAGAAGGACAACCCCGAGATCGAGAAGGTCTGGGGTACGTTCCCGATCCCCGGCCCGGACGGCAAGGCCGCACCCGGTTTCGCCGGCGGTTCGGACGTGGCGATCTGGAAGGACAGCGAGCGTCAGGACCTGGCCTGGGACTACCTGACCGTGCTGCTCAACAAGAAGAACGCGCAGAGCTTCGCGAGCAGCCTCGGTTTCTTCCCTGTCTACAAGGACCTGGTCGCCAGCGACACGTACGCCAACGACAAGGTGATGGCGGCCTTCGCCACCACCATGCAGAACACCAAGCTCACGCCGCTCACCCCGAAGTGGGTGGAGGTCAGCCGGACGAAGACGGTGACCCAGGCGATGAACAGCTCGGTCATGAAGGGTCAGAAGACGGTCGAGAAGGCTACCGCCGACGCGGCCGGTGAGATGGAAGGCATTTTGAACAGCAAGTGAGCTCACAGACCAAAAACCCGGAGACGTCCGCCGCGCGGGAGAACCCCGCGCGGCGGCGTCGCCGGGTCGACCGCCTGCCCTACCTGCTGCTCCTGCCCGCACTCGTCATCATCGGGGTGCTGCTGCTCTGGCCGCTCGGCCAGGTGGTGGCGATGTCCTTCTACCGGCTGAACAGCGTCCGGCAGTTGCGGGGCGACCGGGAGTGGCCGTGGGTGGGGCTCGGCAACTACACCGACATCCTCTCCGACCCGTTCTTCCTGACGGTGCTGCGCAACACGGTCCTGTTCGCCGCGGCGAACGTGTTGCTCACGATGGTGCTGGGCACCCTGGTGGGGTTGCTGCTCAACCGGCTCGGTCGCAAGATGGCGACCTTCGTGGCCAGTTGCGTGATGCTCGCCTGGGCGACCCCGGCGCTGACCGGCACGATCGTCTGGAAGTGGATTTTCGACGACACGAGCGGCCTGGTCACCTGGCTGTTCAACGCGTTGCCGGACGGGTTCTCGAACGCTCTGTTCGGCCGTAGCGACTGGACCGGCTACGGCTGGTTCAACTCGCCGCTGCTGTTCTTCGCCATCCTCACCCTGGTGGTCGTGTGGCACTCGTTCCCGTTCATCGCGGTGAGCGTGCTCGCCGGCCTCAAGAGCGTGCCGAGTGAGCTGCACGAGGCGGCCCGGGTGGACGGCGCGAGCCCGTGGCGGGTCTTCTGGAAGATCACCTTCCCGCTGCTGCGCCCGGTCTTCGGGATCCTGATCGTGCTCTCCACCATCTGGGACTTCAAGGTGTTCACCCAGCAGTTCGTCCTGGCCGGCGGCACCCAGGACCGCCCGACGTTCATGCTCTCCATCTACTCGTACGCCGAGGCCTTCTCGCCGCCGCCGAAGTACGGACTCGGCGCGGCCATCGCGGTGATCCTCACGCTGATCCTGCTCGTGGTCACCGGCTTCTACGTACGGATGGTGCTCAGGCAGGAGGACGAGTCGTGAAGAAGGTCGCCCTCAACGCCGCCGGGTTGCTGGTCGCGCTCTTCGCGGCGTTCCCGGTCTACTGGATGATCGCGACGTCGCTGAAGCCGAGCAGCGAGATCTTCTCGTCCACGCCGCAGCCGGTGCCGACGCATCCGACGCTGGCGCACTACCGGGAGATCCTCACCGGCAACCTGATCCCCGGGGTGACCTTCCTCGACTTCTTCCTCAACAGCGCGATCGTCGCGGTGTCCACGGTGGTGCTCAGCGGTCTGGTCGCCCTGCTCGCCGCGACGGCGGTGGCCCGGTTCCGGTTCAAGCTGCGGACCAGCTTCCTGATCATGCTGCTGATCGTGCAGATGATCCCGCTGGAGGCGCTGGTCATCCCGCTGTTCCTGATGATCCAGCGGCTCGGGCTCTACAACACCCTGCCCAGCCTGATCCTCACGTACCTCGGTTTCTCGTTGCCGTTCGCGGTGTGGATGCTGCGCGGTTTCGTCGCCGCCGTGCCCAAGGAGCTGGAGGAGGCGGCGGCCATCGACGGCGCGAGCCGCGCCCAGACGTTCCGACGGGTGCTGTTCCCGCTCGTCGCGCCCGGCCTGGTCGCGACAAGCATCTTCTCCTTCATCACCGCGTGGAACGAGCTGATCTTCGCGTTGACGTTCATCAACGACCAGGGGCGCTACACCCTGCCGGTAGCCATGACCTTCTTCTTCGGCCGGGACGACACCAACTGGGGGCCGGTCATGGCCGCCTCCACGCTGTTCACCCTGCCGGTCATCATCTTCTTCCTGCTGGTACAGCGGAAGATGGTCTCCGGTCTGGTCGCTGGCGCGGTCAAGGGCTGAGCGCGCGGCGGGGGACCGGTCAGGGCCCGCGCCGCCGCTAGGCTGGCCGCCATGACGGGCAGGCTGGCAGCGGTGAACCTCGGCATCGTGACCGAGGCGGAGTGGGCGGGCGACGCGAGTGGTCGCAGCGGCATCGACAAGCGGCCGGTCGAGGGATCGGTGGCGGTGCTCGCCGGTGGCCTGGCCGGTGACTTCGTCGCCGAGCGTCCGGTGCACGGTGGCCCCGACCAGGCGGTGTACGTCTATGCCGAGGAGGACGCCGCATGGTGGGCCGCCGAACTGGGCCGAGGCATCGGGCCGGGAGGTTTCGGGGAGAACCTGACCACCTACGCGGTCGACGTGACCGGCGCGGTGATCGGCGAGCAGTGGCAGGTCGGTTCCGCCCTTCTCCAGGTGACCAAGCCGCGGACGCCCTGCACGACGTTCGCCGGCTTCTGGGGTGTGCCCGACCTGATCCGGCGCTTCACCGTCCGTGCCAGCCCGGGGGCATACCTGCGGGTGCTGCGCGAGGGCGAGGTGGGCGCCGGCGACCCGGTCGAGGTGGTGGAGCGGCCCGCGCACGGGGTGACAATCGGTGAGGTGTTCCGGGCGACGAGTCTGGAGCCGGAGCTGCTGCCCCGGCTGCTCGACGCACCGGACCTGCCGGAGAAGCTCCGGGACAAGGTCCGCCGCCGCCTCGCCGGCCGTAGCTGACACGCGCAAGCCCCCGCCGAGCGGTGTCGGCAGGGGCTTGCGGAGAGCGGGTCAGCGCAGCCAGGGGATGTTGCGGTCGAGCAGACCGCGCTCCTTGAGCTCCTTGCGCAACGGGATCTCGTCGTCGACGTACCCGTCCCAGTTGATGCCCCAGTAGTTGGCGGTGTGGGTGCCCTCACCGATCAGCTGGCGCTGCACGGGCGTGCGGTTGCGGTACCACTCGCCGTTCACGTCCGGGTGCAGCTCGTCCAGGGGACGGATCCACCGGTAGGTGTAGCCGACGAAGAGCATCTTGCGGGTGATGGTCGACAGGTTCGTCGAGCGCGAGTGCCACTGCCGGCGGTCGAAGATGAACGCGTCGCCCGGGTTCGCGGTGATCTCCACCGTGCCCTCCGGGTCCGGGTTGTGCACGCTGAGGTCCTTGGGACGGTCCAGCGAGTTCCACAGGTGGCTGCCCGGGATGACCTTGGTCGCGCCACGGCCGGTCTCCGACAGGTCGGAGAGCACGTACCCGACCTTCAGCGAGAACATCGGCCGGGGCAGGTTCGGGTCCATCGTCTCCGGGTCGGAGTTCTGGCGGTACCCGTCCTGGTGCCAACCCCAGTACGGCTTCTCCGGCTCGGCGGCCGGCGGAGTGACGTCCAGGTGGTTGTGGTGGGTGTAGATGTTCCAGCCGGCCAGCCCCCACATATACGGGAAGGCGATCGGGTGGGTGAGCAGCTCACCGAAGAGCTCGTCGCGCTCCAGGAAGCCCAGCAGGTGCAGGGTGCCGTCCTTCTTGGTGGCGCCCTTGGCCTGCTCCTCCGCGTAGACGCGGTCGACCGCCGCCTCCAGCGCCGCCCGGTGGTCCTCCGTCAGGACGTTGCGCAGCAGGAGGAAACCCTGCTCGTGGAACTCCTTGCGGTCAGTGTCGCTGATCGGTTCGTAGCCGGTCCGGTCGCCGTAATCGAACACCGCGTCGTACCCCTCCCCATGAGGTGAAACCATTTCTGGCACAGGCCGCCGATCGTAACGCGAGTGCCGGAACGGTGGGAGGGCGAGCGGCGGGGGTGCGGCCCCGGGCCGGACCGCGCGCAGCGGTACCGGTGCGCGGAGTCACATTTACGTGATCACCGGTGAGGCTTGCGGTTTTTGTCCGATTGTGCGGTCACTGCCGGTTAAGAGATCCGGGTCGCTCAGCCCTCGGCGAAGACCTCGGCCACCACCTGGCCCGCGGGGCCCTGCGCACCGGTCACCCGGCCCCAGGTGCCGTTGCGGGCGGTCCACTCCAGGTCGCCGAAGCGGACCCGCTTCACCCCGTGGTCCTGGGCGTGCGAGACCAGCCAGTGCGCGTACCGCCAGCCGTCGCGTTGATCGTGCGCGGTCACCGCCAGGCCGGTCTGGCTGGCCTCGTCGGCGCTCGGCACACCCCAGTCCAGCACCAGGTTGCGGGTCAGCTGCGCGGCCGCCGCCGCGCCGTGCATCACCGGGGTACGCCCCACCGTGCAGGCCACCGCTTCGGTGGCGTCACCGAGCAGGGCCTTGGTGAGCACCTCGGAGTCGTCGGCCCACTTCTGGTACGCCTCGGGGAACGCCGAGCGCTGCACCCGCTGGGCGGCGTCGGTGACCCGCATCTTCTCCCAGCCGCGCACCTTTTTGAGCGCCTTGTAGAACCTGTTCGCCGCGTAGCGGGGGTCGCGAATCTGCTCGGGCGTGCCCCATCCCTTGCTCGGGCGCTGCTGGAACAGCCCGAGCGAGTCGCGGTCACCGTGATCGAGGTTGCGTAGCCCCGACTCCTGGTACGCGGTGGCCAGCGCGACCACCACGGCGCGCTCGGGCATGCCGCGCTGGACGCCGATCGCCGCGATGGTCGCCGCGTTCGCCATCTGCTCCACGTCCAGGACCACCCGGCCGTCGGCCTGGACCGTGCAGGTGCGTCCGGCCAGTGGCAGCCGCAGTTCGTCCCCGACCCGCCGGATCACGAGCCAGATCGCGATCACGGCGACGAGGATCAGCACCACTCCACCAGCCACGGCTGCCCGAGTTCGCACCCACACCCCCTCATCGACAGTTCGACAAGCGTACGTCCCCGTTGGTGTCGTCCGGGTCGTCCGGACCGTTTCGGGGTTCGCTCGGCCGTCGCGTACCGATCGGGACCTTCCCGCTCCGGGCCCGATCTCACCTGCGGGTTTCGCAGAAGGGCCGATCGAGTGTGTCTGGCGCGTCACCATGCGTCAATGACCGGAAGAGATTCGCTGGTCAGGGACTTTCCCGGTTGACACGTCAATCGGACGGGTCGTGGACAGCTGAGGAGGAGTTCGATGGGAACGCTGGACGGCAAGGTCGTACTGATCACCGGCACCGGCGGCGGTCTGGGCCGCGTCGCGGCGCTGACCTTCGCCCGCGAGGGTGCCAAGGTCGTCGGGGCCGACATCCAGGTCGACGGCAACAACGAGACCGTCGACCTCGTCCGGGCCGCGGGCGGGGAGATGACGAGCATCGCGCCCGTCGACCTGACCGACCCGGAACAGGCCCGCACGCTCGTCGAGGACGCCGTGGCCGCCTACGGGGGGCTCGACGTGGTCTACAACAACGCGGCCGCGCTGCGCTTCGGCCCGCTGCCGGACTTCTCGGTCGAGGACTGGCGGTACACCATCGCCGGCGAACTCGACATTCCGTACCTCGTGTCGAAGTTCGCCTGGCCACACCTGGTCCGGCGCGGCGGCGGCGTCATCATCAACGCCGCCTCGATGGCCGGGATGATCGCCGGTCACGTCCCGCCGATGGTCGGGCACACGGCGGCGAACGCCGGCGTCATCGGCATGACGCGACAGCTCGCGCTCGAAGGCGCGCCGCACGGCATCCGGGCGGTCGCGGTCAGCCCCGGGCCCATCATCAGCCCGGCCAGCGAGCGCGACCTCGGCGACAACCAGGCGGCCCGGGACGCGATCATCGGCAAGACGATGCTCAGGCGGTTCGCGCAGCCCGAGGAGGTCGCCGAACTGGTGGTCTTCCTCGCCTCCGACCGCGCGTCGTACATCACGGGCGCCAACTACCCGGTCGACGGCGGCGCGACGGCGTGGTGACCGATCTCGGGGCGCCGCCGCTTCCGGGCGGGGCCCCGACCCGCCCCCTCAGGCAGAGCAAAGGACGTGCGGAGGGCACCGGCACCCCGTCGGTCACCGCAACCGGCCGACGCCCCCGGTCCTACCCGGCATGATCGGCGGAACCACCGTCCAGGGCGGCCACCCACCGAGGTGTCCGCTTCGCGCGGAACGCGGTGACGCCCTCGCGACCCTCCTCCGACAGGAAGTAACCCGTCGAGAGGGCGGAGAGGCGGGCCAGGTCGCCGCGCAGCTCGGCGGTGGTCGGCCGGCGCAGCAACTCCTTCGCGCCGGCCAGCGCGCCGGGCGCGCCGCGTACCAGGGAGTCGCAGTAGCCGCGCACCGCGTCGTCCAGCTCCTCGGCCGGCACCGAAGCCGTGACCAGGCCGACCGCAGCGGCACGACGCCCGTCGAAGGTGTCCCCGGTCAGGTACAGCTCGGCCGCGGCGCGGGGGTGCAGCCGGGGCAGCACGGTCGCCGAGATGACCGCCGGGATCACCCCGATACGTACCTCGGTGAACGCGAACGTCGCCTCGTCGGCGCAGACCGCCAGGTCGGCGGCGGCGATCAGGCCCAACCCGCCCGCCCGCGCCGGCCCGGCGACCCGCGCGAGCACCGGCTTCGGGCATTCCCAGAGCGCCGCGAGCACGTCGCCCAGCATGCCGGCGGGCACCGTCCCGCTGGCGTACGCCGCGGCGGTCTCCTTCAGGTCCGCGCCGGAGCAGAAGACCGGGCCCGTGTGGTCGAGCACGATCATCCGGACCGCGTCGTCGGCCACCGCGTCCGCCAGCCCGGCCAGCAACTGGGTCATCAGGGCGGTGGAGAGCGCATTGCGGTTGTGCGGGCTGTCCAGGGTGAGGGTGGTCACCCCACGGGCCGTGGCGACCCGCACGAGGACGTCGGGAGAGGTCATGCCGGGCACACTAGTGGCCATGCCCGGCGTCCTTCCAGATGGTGAGACCGTCCCCGTCGACGGATCGCTGCCCGCCACCGCCACCACGGCGGTCGGCGCGCGCGACTTCGGCGTGTACGTCCACGTGCCGTTCTGCGCCAGCCGCTGCGGCTACTGCGACTTCAACACGTACACGGCCAGCGAGCTGGGCGGAGGCGTGAGCCGCGAGTCGTACGCCGACTCCGTGCTGGCCGAGCTGGCGCTCGCCTCCCGGGTGCTCGGCGACAACCCGCCGCCGCGTGTCGACACCGTCTTCGTCGGCGGCGGCACGCCCACCCTGCTGCCCGCCGACGACCTGGCCCGCATCCTCGAGGGCATCGACCGCACCTGGGGGCTCGTCGCCGACGCCGAGGTGACCACCGAGGCCAACCCCGAGTCGGTCACCCCGGAATCGTTGCGGCGGCTGCGGGCGGCCGGCTACACCCGGATCTCGCTGGGCATGCAGTCCGCGTCGCCGGGGGTGCTGGCGATCCTGGACCGCAAGCACAGCGCCGGCCGGGCCACCGCCGCCGCCCGGGAGGCGCGCGAGGCCGGGTTCGAGCACGTCAACCTGGACCTGATCTACGGCACCCCGGGGGAGCGGGCCGAGGACTTCGCCGCCACGCTGGAGCAGGTCGTCGCCGCTGGGGTCGACCACGTCAGCGCGTACGCCCTCATCGTGGAGGACGGCACCCGGCTCGCCGCCCGGATGAAGCGCGGCGAGCTGCCGTACCCCAGTGACGACGTGGCGGCGGACCGCTACCTGGCCGCCGAGGCCGCCCTCGACGCGGCCGGCCTGTCCTGGTACGAGGTGTCGAACTGGGCGCGCACCGAGGCGGCCCGGTGCCGGCACAACCTGCTCTACTGGACCGGCGCCGACTGGTGGGGCCTCGGGCCGGGCGCGCACAGCCACGTCGGCGGGGTGCGCTGGTGGAACGTGAAACACCCCACGACGTACGCCCAGCGGCTGGCGGCCGGCGCGTCACCCGGCCTGGCCCGCGAGGTGCTCACCGCCGACGAGGCGCACATGGAGGACGTGATGCTCCGGGTGCGGCTCGCCAGCGGCCTGCCGTTGGGAGTGCTCCACGCCGCCGGCCGGGCCGGCGCCGAGCGGGCCCTCGCCGACGGCCTGCTGGACGCCGGGAGGTACGCCGCCGGCCGCGCGGTGCTCACCCTGCGCGGCCGGCTGCTCGCCGACGCCGTCGTGCGCGACCTGCTGCCCTGACGTGCCGGGACCGGCCGGGGGAGCGGCCGGCCCGGATCACTTGACGAGGTTGGCCGAGAGCGGGTAGCGGTACTGGCTGCCCTCGTTGGCCTTGATGCCGGCGATGATGCCGAACACGGCCCCGAGGACGACGGCCGCCGCAACGCCGATGAAGCCGATGAGGATGCAGGACAGCACCCAGCCGACCAGGCCGACGATCGACCAGATGAGCTGGAAGTTGAGCGCCGACACGGCGTGCGCCCGGACGGTCGGGGACTGGTTGCCCCGGGCCAGCAACGCCACCAGCGGAGCGATCCAGCCGAGCACGCCGCCGCTGATGATCATGCCGGCCGCGCCACCGAAGTGCGCGACCAAGGCCCAGGTCTTGTCCTCGTTGTTGGCGTAGCCGCCGCCGGGGCCGCCGTACGCGCCGCCCGTCGGATAGCCGCCAGTCGCGCCACCCGGCGGGTAACCGCCCGGTGGGGGGTAGCCACCCGGCGGAGGGTAGCCGCCCGACGGCGGTTGGTCACCGGTGGGCGGCGGATAGCCACCGGCCGGGGGATAGCCGCCCGGGCCGGGTGCCCCGGACAGTGGTGCGGTGGGCGGCTCGCCCGAGTAGGACGAGCCGGGGGAGGTCGGCTCCGGCGGATAACCGCCGGGGTCTCCCGCGCCGGGAGGGCGAGGTGGTTCAGTCATGGTTGTCACGGTAGGTGCCGATGGCAATGTCGCACCAGTGCGAGTCCGTCGGGCCGGCCCGACGGAACGGACGGCGACGACCTTGATCATCGCGTCGGCGGGGGCACCGACGTAGACTGGCACTCGTTACAGTCGAGTGCCAGGACGGCCGGTCGGCCCGGATGGGCCGGCGGGCCGACGTGCGACAGGAGGTGCGGAGGATGGGTCTGGACGACCGGAAGCTCGCCGTGCTCCGCGCCATCGTCGAGGACTACGTCTCGACCCAGGAGCCGGTCGGCAGCAAGGCGCTTGTCGAGCGGCACCAGCTCGGGGTCTCCCCGGCGACGGTCCGCAACGACATGGCCGTGCTGGAGGAGGAGGGCTACATCCGGCAGCCGCACACCAGCGCCGGCCGGGTGCCCACCGACCGTGGCTACCGGCTCTTCGTCGACCGGCTGTCCCGGGTCAAGCCACTCAGCCCGGCCGAGCGGCGCGCCATCGAGCGCTTCCTCGTCGGCGCCGTCGACCTCGACGACGTGGTCCACCGCACCGTACGGCTGCTCGCCCAGCTGACCCGCCAGGTGGCTGTCGTGCAGTACCCGAGCCTCGCCCGCTCCTCGGTGCGACACCTGGAGCTGGTGCCGATCTCCACCACCCGGCTGATGCTCGTCATGATCGCCGACACCGGCCGGGTGGAGCAGCGGCTGGTGGAGCTGCCGGGGCCGGTGCCCGCCGAGGACGTGACCGACCTGCGTCGCCTGGTCAACGAGAAGCTCACCGGTGAGCGCCTGTCGGACACGCCTCCCCTGGTGCAGGCGCTGGTCGAGGAGGCGCCGGTGCAGCTGCGCCCCGCCATGACCACGCTCTCCACCGTCCTGCTGGAGACGCTTGTCGAGCGGCACGAGGAACGCATCGCCCTGGCCGGCACCGCCAACCTGACCCGGGGTGGTCTGCTCGACTTCCAGGGTTCGCTGCGGCCGATCCTGGAGGCGCTGGAGGAAGAGGTCGTGCTCCTCAAGCTCATCGGCGAGACCGAACCCAGCACGACCCGTGTGCTGATCGGCGACGAGAACGAGTTCGACAACCTGCGCGCCGCCTCGGTGGTCAGCACCGGGTACGGCCCGGGGGCCACCATCGTGGGCGGCCTTGGGGTGCTGGGGCCCACCCGGATGGACTACCCCGGCAATATCGCCATGGTGCGCGCCGTGGCACGCTACGTGGGCGAGCTGCTGGCCCAGAACTGACCAGTCAGGGCCGACGGCCGGCTGCGGCCGCCGGTCGGCGCAACGCGAGACGAACATGAGGACACGGAACGCAGTGGCCAGGGACTACTACGGCATCCTCGGTGTCAGCCGGGAAGCCTCCGATGACGAGATCAAGCGCGCCTACCGCAAGCTGGCGCGCCAGTTCCACCCGGACGTCAATCCGGACCCGGAGGCCCAGGAGAAGTTCAAGGACATCAACGCCGCGTACGAGGTCCTCTCGGACGATCGGAAGCGGCAGATCGTCGACCTGGGTGGCGACCCGCTCGCCCCGGGAGGCGGGGGCGCGGGCGGCCCTGGTGGTCCGGGCGGTGCCGGCCCGTTCGTCGGCTTCCAGGACATCATGGACGCCTTCTTCGGTGGTGCCGCAGGCGGCGCCGGCCGTGGGCCGCGTCCACGGACCCGTCCGGGCGCCGACGCGATCCTGCGCCTCGAACTCGACCTGCACGAGACGGCGTTCGGCGTCGAGGCCCCGATCACCGTCGACACCGCTGTGCTCTGCACCACCTGCTCGGGCGCGGGCACCGCGGCCGGCACCCACCTGGCGACCTGCGAGGCGTGCGGTGGCCGCGGCGAGGTGCAGTCCGTGCAGCGCACCTTCCTCGGGCAGGTGGTCTCGGCCCGGCCGTGCACCGTCTGCCAGGGCTACGGCACCACCATCCCGCACCCCTGCCCCACCTGCGCCGGCGACGGTCGCGTACGCACCCGCCGGTCGCTGACCGTCAAGATCCCGGCCGGCGTCGAGGACGGCATGCGGATCCGGCTGGCCCAGCAGGGTGAGGTCGGCCCGGGCGGTGGCACCGCCGGCGACCTCTACGTGGAGATCCACGAGCGCCCGCACGACGTCTACTCCCGCAAGGGGGACGACCTGCACTGCCGTGTCACCGTGCCGATGACGGCCGCCGCGCTGGGTACCCGGCTCACCATCAAGACGCTGGACAGCGAGGAGATCGTCGACGTCAAGGCCGGCACCCAGCCGGCCAGCACGCTGCGGCTGCGCGCCCGGGGCGTACCGCACCTGCGCGGCACCGGCCGGGGCGACCTCTACGTGCACCTCGACGTGCGGACGCCCACCAAGCTCGACCCCGACCAGGAGAAGATGCTGCGCGACTTCGCCAAGACCCGGGGCGAGGAGGTCGCCGAGTTGACCAAGCAGGGCGGCTTCTTCTCCCGGATGCGCGACGCGTTCAACGGCCACGCCTGAGGTGTCCGCGCCGCTGTTCCTGGTCGACGCGCTGCCCACCGGCGACGCGTTGACGCTCGACGGCCCCGAGGGGCACCACGCCGCCACCGTGCAGCGGCTGCGGGTCGGCGAGGAGCTGCTGCTCGCCGACGGCCGGGGTGGCACGGCCGCCGCCGTGGTCACCGCCGTCGGCCGGGGCAGCCTGGAGGTCGCCGTCACCTCCCGGGGGTACGCGGACGCGCCCGTACCCCGGATCGTCACCGTGCAGGGCATCGCCAAGGGTGACCGGGGCGAGCTGGCCGTGCAGGCGATGACCGAGGTCGGGGTGGACGAGATCGTGCCCTGGGCGGCGTCACGTTCGGTGGCGCAGTGGCGCGGCGACCGGGGCGTACGTGCCCGTCAGAAGTGGGTCGCGACCGCCCGCGAGGCCGCGAAGCAGGCCCGCCGGCCCTGGTTGCCGGTCGTGGCCGGCGCGCCGGACGAGTCCACCGCCACGGTGGCCCGCCGGATCGCCGGTGCCGCCGCCGGGTTCGTCCTGCACGAGGAGGCCGACGAGCGGCTCACCACCGCCGAGCTGCCCTCCACCGGTGAGATCGTCCTGGTCATCGGCCCGGAGGGTGGCATCGCCCCGGCCGAGCTGACCGCCTTCCGCGAGGCCGGCGGCCGGCCGGTACGACTCGGGCCGGAGGTGCTGCGTACCTCCACGGCCGGCGTGGCCGCGCTCAGCGTGCTCGCCACCCGCCTCGGCCGCTGGTAGACCCAGCTCCGGTTGCCGGTGGGTCGTGTCCGGCCCGGTTGCGGTGGGTTGTGCCCGCCGCGGTTGTGGTTGCGGTGGGTCCTGTCCTCGTGTCCGGCCTGGCCAACCTTTGTGCGCGTCCTTTGCTCTGCTTCAACCGACGCAACACTTTCGGCCGTTGAGTGTTGCCGTGGTTGAAGCAGAGCAAAGGACGCGATGAGCAGGTGGGGGAGACCTGGCCGGTCGTCGGTCGGGCCGGCACCTGACACGACCGCGTTGCCGGCGACTGGGCTGGCGGCGGCGGGGCTGGCGGCGGCGGGGCTGCGGCGGTCAGCTGCGCAGGTAGGAGGCCCCGTTGAGGTCGACGATCGTGCCGGAGGCCCACTCCGCCTCGGGTGAGGCCAGCCAGTGCACGGCGGCCGCGATCTCCTCCGGCCGGGCCACCCGGTCGAACGGGCTCTGCGCCCGGATCGCCGCGCCCCGCTCGCCGCGCAGGTGCTCGGTCGTCATGTCGGTCGCCACAAAGCCCGGCGCCACCGTGGCGATCGTGATGCCGTACGGCGCGAGCGCCACCGCGAGGGACTGGCCCAGCGCGTTCAGCCCCGCCTTGCTGGCACCGTACGCCGGCTGCTCCGGTTCACCGCGGAACGCGCCCCGGGACGACACGTTGACGATCCGGCCGCCCCGCGCCCGCAGGTGCTGGGCGGCGCACCAGACCACGTTCCCGGCGCCGGTCAGGTTGGTCTCCAGCACCTGACGCCAGCGCGCCTGCCACTCGGCGTACGAGGTGCCGAAGATCGGGTGCGGGACGTCCCGGTCGCCGTACGTCCCGGCGTTGTTGACCAGCACGTCCAGGCCGCCGAGCTGCTCGGCGGCCTGGTCGACCATGGTGCGTACGGCGTCCGGGTCGGTGAGGTCGGCGCGGACCACGACGTGCCCCGAGCCGGGCAGCCGGGCGCGCAGTTCCTCGGCGGCCTCGGCGGAGTCGCGGTGGTGGATCGCCACCCGGTCCCCGCTGGCGGCGAACGCCTCCACCACGGCCCGTCCGATGCCGCGCGAGGAACCCGTCACCAGAATCGCCCGATCCGTCATGCCGGCCATCCTGCCTCAGCCGTACCCCGCCGCGAACAGGCCGTCGGCGCATGCCGCGCCGGAGCGCCTCCGGCCCGTCAGTCCCTACACTGCCCCGATGGGATCCGACTGCCTGTTCTGCCGCATCGTCGCCGGGGAGATCCCGGCCACCGTGGTCCGCGAGACCGACACCACGCTCGCCTTCCGCGACATCGACCCGAAGGCCCCCGTGCACGTCCTGGTCATTCCGAAGGAGCACTACGCCGACGTCGCCACCCTCGCCGAGGGTGACCCGGCGCTGGCCGGTGCGGTGCTGGCCACGGCCGCCGCGGTGGCCGAGGACGAGGGGCTGCTCGGCGACGGGTTCCGGCTGATGTTCAACACCGGGGCGTACGGCGGGCAGGAGGTCTTCCACGCGCACGCCCACCTGCTCGGTGGCGCGCCCCTGGGCCCGATGCTCGCCCGGGACCTGACGTGACGGTCGGCCCGCACCCGTACACCCGTCTGGACCGGCTGGTCCGCCGGGTGCAGGCCGACGCCCGCGTCCCGGCGGTGTCGGCGGCGCTGCACCGGGCCGACCGCCCGCTGTGGAGCTGCACCGTCGGCGGCACCGGCACCGACAGCCCGTTGGGGCCGGGCACCCAGTTCCGGATCGGCTCGGTCACCAAGACCTTCACGGCGGTGCTCACCCTGCAGTGCCGCGACGACGGTCTGCTGGATCTGGACGACCCGGTGGGGCGGCACCTGGACCTGCCGACGCACGGTGAGCTGAGCGTACGCCGGCTGCTCTCGCACACCGGCGGCCTGCAACGCGAGCCGTTCGGCGACGTCTGGGACACCCTGCACGCGCCGGACGCCGAGCAGTTGGTGGCCGGGCTGGACCGCGCCGAGCAGGTGTTGCCCACCGGCCGGCGTTTCCACTACTCCAACCTCGGCATGGCGGTGCTCGGCCTGCTGGTGGGCCGACTGCGCGGCGGACGTTGGGCCGAGGTGCTCGCCGAGCGGATCCTGACGCCGCTGGGGCTGACCGACACGACCGTGGGCCCCCGGCCCTCGGCGGCCACCGGCTACCTGGTCGACGCGTACTCCGACGAGGCGCACCCGGAGCCGCCCACCGACTTCGGCGCTGTCGGCCCGGCCGCCCAGCTCTGGAGCACCGCCACCGACATGGCCCGCTGGGCGGCCTTCCTCGCCGACCCGGCGGCACTCGACCCGGCCGGGGCGGTGCTCACCCCGGCCACGCTGGACGAGATGCGCTGGCCGTTGACCACCACCGACGAGACGCTCTGGGGCACCGGCTTCGGCCTCGGCCTCATCCTGATCCCGCAGGGCGAGCGGGTGGTGCACGTGGGGCACGACGGGGCGATGCCCGGTTTCCTCGCCGGTGTCTACGGCCGCCGGGGCGGCGACGGCACGGCCGGGGCGATGGGCGTCGCGGTGCTCGGTTCGTCCGGTACGGCGGCGGAGCTGTTCGACCTGCCGCACCAACTGCTCACCGAGGCGGTCGAGCAGGACCCCGCCGACATCGTCCCGTGGACGCCCGGCGCGCCCGCCCCGACGCACCTGCGGGGGTTGCTCGGCCGCTGGTGGGGCGAGGGTTTCGAGTACGCCTTCTCCTGGCGGGACGGGACGCTGCGGGCGCAGCGCGCCGTCGACCCCGCGGGGCGCCCGCCGGCGGTCTTCGCCCCTCTGCCGGATCGGCCGGACGTGTTCCGGACGGTCTCCGGGCGGGAGGTCGGCGAGCTGTTGCGGCTGACCCGCGACGAGGCCGGAACGGTGGTACGGATGCACTGGGCGACCTACCGGTT
Organism: Micromonospora sp. NPDC005172; assembly: GCF_040608555.1. NCBI lineage: Bacteria > Bacillati > Actinomycetota > Actinomycetes > Micromonosporales > Micromonosporaceae > Micromonospora > Micromonospora sp. NPDC005172. The sequence continues at coordinate 7,639 of NZ_JBEXIL010000058.1, read as the reverse complement.
CACCCGCCACCAGGAGACCTTCGACCGGTACGACTTTCGGGCCGGTGGTTGATCGCGGCCAGCGGAAATGGACGCGATGCGGCCCGCGTTGACCCGATACGATGGGTGTAACGTCCGCACGCCGTGCCAGCAGGGCCGGCGCCGAGATCGAGAGCAGGTGCGCAGGGCCCCTCGGCCCGACCCATGACTGGCACCCCACCTCCCGGCCCGCCCCGGGTGCAGACCAGGATCACCGTGCCCGACCCCAAGATCATGGTCAACCTGCTCGGCGCGGGTGACGAGATCCTGCGTCTCGTCGAACGCTCGGTCGCCAGCGACGTGCACGTGCGGGGCAACGAGATCACGATCACCGGCGCCCCCGCGGACAACGCCCTCGCCGAGCGGGTCTTCAGTGAGCTGCTCGAACTCATCGAGAAAGGCGAGACCCTGACCACTGACGCCGTCCGGCGTACCGTCGGCATGCTCGAGCAGGGCAGCGCCGAGCGGCCCGCCGAGGTCCTGACGCTCGACATCCTCTCCCGCCGTGGCCGCACCATCCGTCCGAAGACGCTCGGGCAGAAGCGGTACGTCGACTCGATCGACTCGAACACCATCGTCTTCGGCATCGGCCCGGCCGGCACCGGCAAGACCTACCTGGCGATGGCGAAGGCCGTCCAGGCGTTGCAGGCCAAGCAGGTCAACCGGATCATCCTGACCCGGCCGGCGGTCGAGGCGGGTGAGCGGCTGGGCTTCCTGCCCGGCACGCTCAACGAGAAGATCGACCCGTACCTGCGCCCGCTCTACGACGCGCTGCACGACATGCTCGACCCGGAGTCGATCCCGAAGCTGATGGCCGCCGGCACGATCGAGGTCGCGCCTCTGGCGTACATGCGCGGAAGGACGCTCAACGACGCGTTCATCATCCTGGACGAGGCGCAGAACACGACGCCCGAGCAGATGAAGATGTTCCTGACGCGGCTCGGCTTCAACTCCAAGATCGTCGTGACGGGTGACATCACCCAGGTGGACCTTCCCGGCGGGACGAGCAGCGGCCTGCGGGTCGTCCGGGAGATCCTGGAAAACGTCGACGACGTGCACTTCGCCCAGTTGTCCAGCACCGACGTGGTTCGCCACCGGCTGGTCGGGGAGATCGTCGACGCGTACGCCCGCTGGGACGCCGAGCGGGAGAACCAGCAGGCGCAGGGCGTCCATGCCGTGCCCGGGCGACCCGCCCAGGGCGGCCGGGCCGGCCGTCGCCGCTAAAGCAGAGGAAAGCAGTTGTCCATCGAGATCGCCAACGAGTCCGGTGTCGAGGTCGACACCGACGCCGTGCTCGCCGTCGCCCGGCACGCCCTCGACGAGATGGGGGTCAACCCCCTCGCCGAGCTGTCCGTGCTGCTGGTCGACATCGACTACATGACCGAGCTGAACCACCGCTGGATGGGTGGGGACGGCCCGACCGACGTGCTCGCCTTCCCGATGGACGAGGGAAGTGTCGACCACGGCCCGGGCGAGACCGCCCCGGCCGGCGGCGAGCCGGCCCTGCTCGGTGACATCGTGCTGTGCCCCGAGGTGGCGGCCAAGCAGGCGGCTACCGCCGGGCACGCCCCGGCCGACGAGCTGCACCTGCTCACCGTGCACGGTGTGCTGCACCTGCTCGGCTACGACCACGCGGAGCCGGAGGAGGAGCGGGAGATGTTCGCCCTCCAGGCTCGACTGTTGACGAGCTGGCGGTCGACCCGCACCCAGTGATGTCCACTCCCTCGTTACTGGCGGTCGGCCCCACGGCCGGCCTTCCCGACCTGCAACTGATCGTGTTCGCGGCCGGCCTGGTGGTGCTGGCCGGTGTGATCGCGATGACCGAGGCGGCGCTCGCCGCGGTCTCGCCGGCCCGGGCCGCCGAACTGGCCCGGGACGGTGTGCGCGGCGCCCGTACCCTCCAGGTCGTGGCCGGGGACGTCGTCCGGCACCTCAACCTGCTGCTGTTGCTCCGGCTGCTCGCCGAACTGACCGCCACCACGCTCGTGGCGTTGGTCGCGGTGGACAGCTTCGGGGCGGGTTGGCGGGCAGCGCTCGTCACCGCCGGCGCGATGACCGTGGTCAGCTTCGTGGTGGTCGGTGTCGCCCCGCGCACCATCGGCCGGCAGCACGCGTACGCCGTGGGCCGGGCGGTCGCGCCTCTGGTCCGCTGGCTGGGTCGCGCGCTCAACCCGCTCGCGTCGCTGCTCATCCTGATCGGCAACGCGGTCACCCCGGGGCGGGGCTTCCGGGAGGGACCGTTCGCCAGCCAGGTCGAGCTGCGCGAGCTGGTCGACCTCGCCGAGCAGCGCGGCGTCGTGGAGCACGGCGAGCGGCAGATGATCCATTCGGTCTTCGCGCTTGGCGACACCATCGCTCGTGAAGTGATGGTGCCGCGTACCGAGATGGTGTGGATCGAGGAGGGCAAGACCCTCGCCCAGGCGCTGGTGCTGTTCCTGCGATCGGGTTTCTCCCGCATCCCGGTGATCGGCGAGAGCGTCGACGACGTACTCGGTGTGCTCTACCTCAAGGACCTGATCCGCCGGTCCCGCGGCGGTGACCCGGACGCCGAGCAGGTGCCGGTGGCCGAGTTGATGCGCCCGGCGACCTTCGTGCCGGAGTCCAAGCCGGTCGACGACCTGTTGTCGGAGATGCAGGCGGCGCGCAACCACTTGGTCGTCGTGGTCGACGAGTACGGCGGCACCGGCGGCCTCGTCACCATCGAGGACATCCTGGAGGAGATCGTCGGTGAGATCACCGACGAGTACGATGTCGAGCGCCCGCCGGTCGAACGCCTCGCGGACTCCTCGGTGCGGGTGACCGCCCGCCTGCCGGTGGAAAACCTGGGCGAGCTGTTCGACACCGACCTGCCCACCGACGAGGTGGAGACGGTCGGTGGCCTGCTCGCCCAGTCGCTGGGGCGGGTGCCGATCCCCGGAGCGCAGGCCGACGTGGCCGGCCTCCGGCTGGTCGCCGAGGGCACCACGGGCCGGCGCAACCGGATCGACACCGTCCTGGTCAGCAGGGTGGAGTCGGGCGACGAGCAGGACACCGACGGGCGCGGCGACCACGCCGGCCCCGGGGACGACCCGGATCATTATCGAGACGAGGAGAGGCAAGCCGCCGATGCCTGAGACACCCGCCGCGCCCACCGCCCGGCCCACCCCCGGCGCGCCGGCGCCGCTGAGCGCTGAGGACGGCAAGCTCGTCGTTCTGGCCCGGGGCGCCCGCGCGCGGGTCGGTGCGGTGGAGGGCGCCGCGGTCCGGGATCAGGACGGCCGGACGTACGCGGCGGCCAGCGTCGCGCTGCCCTCGCTGACCCTCACCGCGTTGCAGTTGGCGGTGGCCTCGGCTGTTGCCGCCGGGGCGAGCCGGCTGGAGGCGGCGGCGGTGGTGACCGAGGCGTCGACGCTGGACGGCGCGGGTCATGCCGTGGTGCGCGACCTCGCGGCGGATGCGCCGATCCATGTCGCCGCCCCGGACGGCACGGTCCTCGGCACGGTGACCGAGTGAGCCCGGTGCAGGATGCACAGGCCCGCCCGTACCGGGCCGGGTTCGGCTGTTTCGTCGGGCGACCCAACGCCGGCAAGTCCACGCTGACCAACGCGATCGTGGGCACCAAGATCGCGATCACCTCGAACAAGCCGCAGACCACCCGGCACGTCATCCGGGCGGTGCTGCACCGTCCGGAGTCCCAGCTGGTCCTGGTGGACACGCCGGGCCTGCACCGCCCCCGTACGCTGCTCGGTGAGCGCCTCAACGACCTGGTCCGCTCCACCTGGACCGAGGTCGACGTCATCGGTCTGTGCATCCCGGCGGACGAGCCGGTGGGCCGCGGTGACCGGTTCATCACGGGCGAGCTGGCCGAGCTGAAGGCGACAGTGCTGGCCGTGGTCACCAAGACCGACCTGGTCGACAAGCGGCGGCTGGCCGAGCAGTTGCTCGCGGTCAGCGAGATGGGCGAGTTCGCCGAGATCGTGCCGGTGAGCGCGGTCTCCGGCCACCAGGTGGACACGCTCGTCGACGTGATGACCAAATACCTGCCGCCGTCGCCGCAGCTCTACCCGGACGACATGCTGACCGACGACCCGGAGCAGGTGATGGTCGCGGAGCTGATCCGGGAGGCGGCCCTGGAGGGCGTCCGCGACGAGCTGCCGCACTCCATCGCCGTGGTGGTCGAGGAGATGATCCCCGAGGGTCAGGTCATGAAGATCTACGCCGACCTGTACGTGGAGCGGCCCAGCCAGAAGGCGATCGTGCTCGGCCACCGGGCCAGCCGGCTCAAGGAGGTCGGCACCAACGCCCGCCGGCAGATCGAGGAGTTGCTCGGCTCGCGGGTCTATCTGGACCTGCACGTGCGGGTCGCGAAGGACTGGCAACGCGACCCGCGGCAGTTGCGCAAGCTGGGTTTCTGAGGGTTCGCCGCCGGCCCGGTCGGGCGGCGCGGGCGTCGGCGGGTCCGTGGGACGGGCCGACGCCCGGCGATCGTCAACGCTGGGTGATCGTCACGTCGCCACTGCCGGCCGAGGCGTCGAGCACCAGGGACGCCGCCGGGTCGTCCGTCACGGTGATCCGTGCGTCCCCGGAGCCGGTGTTGGAACGGACCCGGTAGCTGCCCGCCGGCACGAGCAGCGAGACGTCGCCGCTGGAGGCGTGCGCCCGCGCCGAGGCCGCCGCCTCCATCTCGACGGTCACGTTGCCGGAGCCGGCCTCGGCGTCGGTGGCGCCGGCCACGCGGCGGGCGCTGACGTCGCCGGAGCCCGCCCGCAGCCGTACCGTCGAACGGGCCTCGCTCAGGTCGATGTTGCCCGAGCCGGTCTCCACGTCGAGCGCCCCCGTGACCTCGGTCATCCGCACGTCGCCCGAGCCGAGTCGCAGCTTCACCGCGCCCACCTTGGTCAGCTCGACGTCCCCCGAGCCGCTGTCGCCCTGCACGGTGACCCCCTCGGGGACGGTCACCTCGTACGACACGCTGCACCGGTCGCCGCAGTCGGTGTTCAACACCAACTCGCTGTCCTTGATCTCGTACCGTGCCTTGGGTTCGCCGCCCTGGTAGCGCACCACCCGCTTGATCCGCGCCTCGCCCGCCGCGCCGGTGCCCCGGACGATAACGTCACCGGAGCCCCCGTCCACCCGGATGGTGGTGATCTTCACCGGCTCGGTGTCGTCGTAGTCCAGCCGTCGGAAGGACAGGTTGTCGCACCCGGCCAGCAGGATGAGGGCGGTGGACAGCCCCAACGCGACGGGTGCGGTGGCCCGGTGACGACGGGCGGCGGTGCTCTGGTGCAGTGCCATGGCCAGCACGCTACGGGCGGTCATCGGCCCGGCGCATCGGGGTTCATCCGCGCGTCCACCCCGAAGCGACCCTGATTTCACACCCCGAGGGAGAATGGTCCGATGGCCGGGTATCGCCGACAGCTCTACCGCGACGACGCGGTGGTGCTGCGCGTGCAGAAGCTCGGCGAGTCCGACCGGATCATCACCCTGCTCACGCGTCGGCACGGCCGGCTGCGGGCGGTCGCCCGGGGGGTCCGCCGCACCATGAGCAAGTTCGGCGCCCGGCTGGAGCCGTTCGGTCACGTCGACCTGCAACTCGCCGGTGACCCCAAGGGCAACCACGGCAGCTCACTGCACACGGTCAGCCAGGTCGAGGGGATCGACCTGTACGGCAAGCGGTTCCTCGGCGACTATCCCCGCTACACGGCGGCCAGCGCGATCGCCGAGACGGCCGAGCGGCTGACTCCCGTCGAGCGGGAGCCGTCGCTGCGACTGTTCCAGCTCACCGTGGGGGCGATGAAGGCGCTGTCCCGGGGTGAGCACGACACCACCCTGGTGCTCGACGCGTACCTGCTGCGGGGGATGGCCCTCGCCGGCTGGGCGCCGGCCCTGACCGCCTGCGCGGTCTGCGGCACCCCCGGGCGGCACCGCGCGTTCTCCGTGCCGGCCGGCGGCGCGGTCTGCCCGGACTGCCGACCGCCCGGCGCGGCCCATCCCGCGCCGGCCACCATCGACCTGATGTCCGCGCTGACCACCGGCGACTGGGTGGTCGCCGACGCCACCGACACCGGTGTACGCCGGGAGTGCAGCGGTCTGGTGGCGGCGCACCTCCAGTGGCACCTGGAACGCGCGTTACGCTCGCTGCCGCTGGTCGACCGGGGCACCTCGGTCACCGGCACGGTCCCGCCACCGGGCGGTGGTGGGGCTGGGATGCTCCGGTCGCGCGGTGACGTCGAGGCGGGGGCTGCGATGTTCCGACCGGGCGGTGACGTCCAGGCCGGAGCGGACGGCACGAGCAGGGAGAGAGCCGAGTGATCCGATCGACGAGGCGCGAGCCGACGCCACCGAAGCCCCACCCGTCCGGCGCCCGGCCGCCGGCGCTGCCCCCGGGGGCCGTGCCGAAGCACGTGGCCATCGTGATGGACGGCAACGGCCGGTGGGCCAAGGAGCGCGGGTTGGCCCGCACCAAGGGCCACGAGGCGGGAGAGCACAGCCTCTTCGACACCATCGAGGGTGCGATCGAGATGGGCATCCCGTACCTGTCGGCGTACGCGTTCTCGACCGAGAACTGGCGGCGCTCGCCCGACGAGGTCCGGTTCCTGATGGGGTTCAACCGGGACGTGATCCGTCGACGTCGTGACCAGCTCGTCGACCTGGGCGTGCGGGTGGTCTGGTCGGGGCGTCCGGGGCGGCTGTGGAAGAGCGTCATCTCCGAGTTGCAGACCGCCGAGGAGATGTCCCGCGGCAACTCCACCCTGACTCTGCAGTTCTGCGTCAACTACGGCGGTCAGGCCGAGATCGGCGACGCCGCCGCCGCCATCGCGCGGGACGTGGCGGCCGGTCGACTGGACCCGGCGAAGGTCAGCGAGAAGACCGTCGCGAAATACCTGTACCACCCGGAGATCCCGGAGGTGGACCTGTTCCTGCGGCCCTCGGGCGAGGAACGGATCTCCAACTTCCTGCTCTGGCAGACCGCGTATGCCGAGTTGGTCTTCCTGGACACGCTCTGGCCGGACTTCGACCGCCGCCACCTCTGGTACGCCTGCGAGCTGTACGCCCAGCGGGACCGGCGCTTCGGCGGCGCGCTGCCCAACCCGGTGGCCCCGACGGCCTGAGGAAGGCTTACCCACACGTCACGCTGGGTATCAGAGACGTCAGAAGCCACTGACGGAGGTGAACCCACATGATCCAGAAGCGCATTGCCCAGTGGGCGGTGATGGCCGTCGCGGTGCCACTGGCCGCGGCCGGCGCCCGCCGGCTCAGCCACACCCTGGAGGCCCGCCGTGGTCCCTCCGGGGCGACCCGGCTGCTGACGAAGGGCGCGGACCTGATCCGCCCGCAGAAAGCCAAGCGTCGCCGATTCTGGTAACGCGAAAACACCCCGAGGCGCCGCCCCGCACAAGACGTGCAGAGCGGCGCCTCCCCCTGTACCCGCGCCCCGCGCCCCGCGCCCCACCCCCGCGCGATGGTGCCGCCGATCTTGCACTTTCGGTGGCGACAAAAGGTGTGGAAGTGGACCGATCGACCACCATAAGTGCAAGATCGGCGGGGCGGGGCGGGGCGGGGCGGGGGCGGGGCGGGGGGGGGGGGGGGGGGGGGTGGGGGGGGGTGGGGAGATAGGATGAGGGTGGGGAGGGGAGAGAGA
>NZ_JBEXIL010000057.1:0-39004 GCF_040608555.1 Micromonospora sp. NPDC005172 | reverse complement strand
GATCGACAACCTCACCAAACGACTCACCACCGAAACCACCCCAACCTGGCGAGACGACTAAAACCACAACACACGCAAAATACGTGAATCAGACGACCTCTGAGCAGTGATAGGCCTGCGGTTGGCGCTCGCGGTGGTGTCCCGCGAGAGGGGTTCGAGATCGACCGTGGCGGCCACGTTGGCGAACAGGTCGCTGGTTCGTCACTGGCACTGACATGCCCATGTTCCTCCTACGAGCTGATCTGCTGCACGAAGGCCGCGAGTTCCCGATCAGGGCTGACGTGGCGCTTGTATAGCGGGCTACAGGGAGTCGCGCCCAGCCGCAACGCGAGATCGACAAGGTTAGGCCTCGCGGCAGCTCTCCAGGTGTCGGCAAGGGAGGCGAACTCGTTCATGACGCCGACGACGCTGCGATTGGCCGTCGGCGCGATCCTCCACTGGCGCATCTGGTCAACCTCGGCGCGGATCACTGGGTCGGGCACGCCATGCGCGGCCAGCACTTCGCCGACCTGCTCGGCAACCCGGGCGGGCATGGTGGCGGCCGGTGCGAGGGGTATGAGCGCCGGCAGCAACGTGCGCTCGTTGACGAGCAGCGCGACCTGCGGTCGCCACGGCAGCATGGTCGCGTACCAGTCGCCGAGCAACGTCGTGGACCCCTCGCCGTCGTGCGAGGTGGACGGACCAATGCGTTGGCGCAGCTTCGCGGTGGCACGCAGGACGAACATCGTCCCATCCTCCCGCGTGCGCACCTGGCGCCGTTCCGCGACGGCTTACGGCACGTCGTACGGCCTGGGTCAGTCACATCGGCTGGCGGCCAGGGATTGTTGGACAGGGTAATCCGGTGCGGAGCGCGGGAGTTGTCGTAGGGTGCTGCGGTGGCAGCACTCAGCCGGGCCGAGTTGGACGCGTTGGTCGACGAGGCGACGGTCGATGCCTACGACGATGACGAGCAGCTGAACGGCCTGTACTCGATGCTCGAGGAGCACCTGACGGTCCCGTTCACGACGCGGGTTCTGGGCGTTGAGGTGACGGTGCGGCGGGTTGACCTGCGCCACGGCGTGGCGGTCGCGATCTGTCATCGAGGTCAAATTCGTCAAGCTATCGGGATTCTGGATCTTCCATTGCCGGAGCCGTCACCACCGGGCGCAGAGTGGATCGAGGCGTACCGGCACTGGGCGAAGGGGGTCGACGGTGAGTGAGTACCAGTACTACGAATTCGTGGCGGTCGACCGCCCGTTGACGTCGGTGCAGCAGCGGGAGCTGCGGGCCTTGTCGACGCGGGCGCGGATCACCTCGTCAAGTTTCGTCAACGACTATCAGTGGGGTGACCTGAAGGGTGACCCCCAGGAGTGGATGCAGCGGTACTTCGACGCGTTCCTGTACCTGGCTAACTGGGGCACGCACCGGGTCGCGCTGCGGCTGCCAATCGGGGTGTTGTCACCGGCCGTCGCTGCGGAGTACTGCGTCGGGGAGTCGGCCCGATCGTGGGCGACCCGCACCCATGTGATCCTCGACCTGCACAGCGAAGACGAGGACGGCGACGAAGTCTTCTACGACGGTGGTGGTCACCTCGCAGCGATCCTTCCCGCCCGGGCCGAGCTGGCCGCCGGGGATCGGCGGTTGCTATACCTGGCGTGGCTGCTGTGCGTACAGGGCCGTGAGCTGGCCGACGACGAGCCGGAGCCGCCCGTCCCGTCTGGGCTGAAGGACCTGTCCGGATCGCAGCGCGCCTTGGTCGATTTCCTGCGGCTGGACCCGGACCTGCTCGCCGTGGCGGCTGAGGCGAGCACACCACTGAAAGAGCAAGCGCCATCGGTGGCGGCGCTGTCCCGCTGGGTTAAGGCGCTGCCCGAGGCCGAGAAGAACGACCTTGTCGTACGGCTGATGCGCGGCGACGACGTACACCTGCGGTCGGAGCTGCTGGCCCGCTTTCACGGCACGACCTCGGTCGAGGACACCAACGCCGGACGTACCGCCGGAAAGTTGTTGGCCGCTGCGGAAGAACGCTGGTCACGACGACAGCAGCTCGCCCAGCAGCGTGAGGCGGCCGAGCTGGAGCGTCGGCAACGGGCGGCTGTCGCTGCACGCGAGCAGCGACTGAACACGCTCGCCGGACGGCAGGAGCAGGAGTGGCAGCGGGTTTGCGCGATGATCGAGACGAAGCGACCGAAGGAGTACGACGCTGCCATCATCTTGCTGGCCGACTTGAAGGCGCTGGCCGATCGGGACGGCGACGCCGAGGCGTTTCGGCAACGGATGCGGCAGGTGCGGGAGCGGCATGCCCGTAAGCCGAGCCTGCTGGACCGGCTCGATCGAGCCGGGCTCGACTGACCCGGCATGCACGATTCAGCTGCCAGCGCTGGGGACGGTGGTGAAGCCGAGTTGGGCGTAGGAGCGGGATCGCTTGCGCCACATGGCGGCGAGGACACCGACATTCTCGTCGACGTAGTCATGGACCTCGGCGGTGGTCTTGCCGGGGTGAGCGCGCAGGATCCGGCCGACGTACTGCACCATGCTGCCCTTGAACGCGACGGGTGAGCCAGGAACAGGGTGTCCAACTTCGGGCAGTCGTAGCCTTCGCCGACGTACCTGTCGGTGGCGACGACCAGTAGTGGTGGTCCGTCTGCGGGCGGGTCGGCGAGGAAGGCGAGGACCTGCTTGAGGTCTTTGGCCTTGCGGGTGGCGTAGAGCAGGTGGGGTTCATGGCCGAGGCCGCGTAGCCGCTGCCCGAGGGCTTCGACGTGAGCGGTCTGCCGGGTCAGGACCAGGCAGTTGCGGCCGCGTGCGAGGGCGGCGTGTACGTCCTGGCTGACCTGCTCGTTGCGGGTGTCGTCGGTGACCAGGCCGCCGAACACCACCGAGGTGATCGCCCCGGGCTTGGTGGTGTCGGCGTCGTCGGGCAGCGCGAACCCGGTGTGGTGAATGTGCAGGCCACGTTGTAGGGCATCCGGGTCACCCTTGTCGATCATCGGGATGCTGTGCCGCTTCGGGCCGCAATGCATGAAGATGACCGGCCCGAGACCGTCGCGGCGGTAGGCGGTGGCGGTCAGGCCCACCCATCGGCGGGCGGGGATACGGCGGACTGCCTTCTCAATGGTGGGGGCGCCCGCGTGGTGGGCTTCGTCGACGATGACCAGCCCGTACCCGCCCAGCCGCTGTCCTGCGTCATCCATGCGGGCCACGGTTTGGATCATGGCCAGGTCGATGTACCCGGTGGGCTTGGTTCTTCCGCCGCCGATCTGCCCGATCTGACCGGTCTCGACGTCGAGGACGGCGCTGATGCGGTCACGCCACTGGTCCATCAGCGGAGCCCGGTCCACCAACACGAGGGTGGGCGTGCGGTGGTGTGCGATCAGTGCGCAGCCCATGACGGTCTTACCCGATCCTGGTGGGGCTTCCAGCACGCCGTGTTCGTGGCGGGCGAGATCGGCGACTGCGGCGGGCTGACGGTCGCGCAAGGTCGCAGTGAACGTCACGTCGATGGGCGGAGGGTCAGCGCGCCGGTCGGTGATGTCGAGCCGGCAGCCGGCCTGAGCCACCAGTTCGGTGGCCTTGTCCGCCATCGCCCGAGGCAGGTGAAGGAACTCCAGATCCTCGGTGTAGCAGCGCACGAAACGCGGGGTTTTCCAGTTCGACAACCGAAGGTTTTCGTTCTTGTAGAACTCCGGGTTGGCCAACGACGCCGCATGCTTGAGCGAAGCCAGCAGCGATGCGGGCAGCCCGGCCCGGCGGATCGCGAGCATCCCCGCCCACTCGGCATGAACCACGGCCGGCGCCGCTACCTCCGGGCGCAGCGTCGACCGGAACAACACCGCCTCCGGGCCGACCGCCACCGGTCGCAGCTCGGTGACGAGCCGTCGCACGTCGGCCAGGGCGATCCGGCCGACACCAGCGAGGAGCGCCCACTGATCGGGGTACGGGGTGAAGGTCACCGGGTCGACGAAGACCGTCGTGCCGAGTTCGCGGCACTGCTTCTGCAACGGCAACGCGATCAGGTTGCCCAGTCCTTCACCCTTCGCCGGCAGATGGTCCTGCGATGGGAAGAACCGATCGTAGCTGTCCAGCCCGAGTGCGCCGCGGACAGCCATCGCCTCACGCAGCAACCCGAACCCCAACGCTCGCGCCTCCAGCGCCGGCACCGGCTCGAAGAAGAAGACCCACACATGGGCACCCTGACCCGAGCGGGAGACCTCAACCGCCGTCGGAACGCCGGCGATATCGGCGGCTTGAACGTATGCCTGGACGTCGAGCTGCCACTGCTCGCCGTCGAAGTCGCAGACGAGTAGCCGACACGAGTCGTCGGCCAGCATCGGGTACAGCCCGATGCTGGTCCGCCCGGACAGGTGGTCGTGGAGCACCGCGTCGGTCAACGGCCGGTACCGGCGGGCCTCCTTCGCCTCCTGCCACGTCTGCCCCGGCAGCCGCTCCAACTGCGGGTACCAGCCCTTGCGGCCATCCTTCTCCCACCGCTGGGCGTACACATCGTCGCGCCCCACGAACAGAGAGCGGAACAACGCCATCCGCTCGGTCGCAAGCCGCTCCCCAACGCCGGCCGATCGACCGGCAACAGACGGGCCCTGCACCGCCGCCTTACCGGTCGGCGGCAGCAGTTGGGCAACATCGGCTCGCAAGGCGGCCAACTCCGAGCGAAGCGCGGCCACCTCCGTTGCGCAGCCGCAAGCGCAGCCAGCGCCTGCGGGACTGGTCGATATCGCCGTCATCACCCCATTGAACAAGCCGCCGATGCATCAACCTCGGCAGGTCGTGGACTCGATTGCCGGACCCACCACGCATCGATAAGGCGATACGCTCTCGCGTCGGAGCGTACCGCTGCAGTGACGAAGAGGAGTGGCAGTAGGCCATGTCGTTCGTGCCCTCACCGCCGAAGAGCCGGCACTGGACCTTCACCGCTGTCGCCACCGCGCTTGCCTCGCCGACGATCGCGTGGGGTGTTGATCGGTCGTACCGGTCCGTGGACAGATGCCTTCGTGCGCACGGACAGCGGATCAGCGATTCAGAGGCGGACATACCCGACGCATGCTCGGGGATCAGCGGCCTACTGGCGCTGCTGGCACTGATCGCCATCGTCTACGTCGCCGCAACGGCGATCACGGGCCTGTGCGTAGGAGTGGCAGAGGGACGGCACCGGCACAGTTTCGGGCACCGACGGTGGTTCGTCGTTACCGTGGTCGGAATCGCCGCCCCTTGGGCGCTGGCGACTTACGCCGCGGGCTATGGCATCGGCCGGCTTGTACCGCCTCCCGCCGTCGATACATCGTGGGCAGAAGGTCGTGATGCCGCGCACCGGGTCCTCGATTTCCTCTCCCTGGGTGGCAAGCCAGGCCCCGTCCTCGCGCCAGGTTTTCTCACCGAGGAGCCGGTGTACCTGGACGCCCGGCTGCACTACGCGCGCCACTACGGCTCGTTGGTCACCTACACCCAGACCTCGGCAATGCGTTCGGATCGGCGGGCTTCGTCGCCGGCGCTCTGGTCGCCAACGCCATCGGCAACAGCAGCGCCAGGTCACGGGCTGAACGTCTGGCCCGCCCGCAGTGGCGCGAGCACCAACTCACCAGAGTCGTGCTCACACCCACCAGAACCTGGTGCTATGCGTCGGGACGGTGGTTGTCGTTCGACCACGCCGCCGTCATGGAATACCACCTCGACCACCAGGGCGTGGTGCTCCTCTTCGCCAACTCCGAGCCGCTGCGACTAAGCGGGCCCGCCGCATGGGCTCACGCGGTGCTCTTCGGCTATTTCCGCTTCGGCGCCCAATCGTTGGCCACTGCCCCGTTCCTCATACCGATCCGCGCCGCGCCTGCACCGGCGCCCGCTCCGCAGCCGCCGGTGACAGCTGCGGCGACCCCACCCTCAGCCGGCAGGTGAAGCATGAACAGCGCTGACCAGAGCACCGTCCGATTGGCGGTCCTCATCGATGCCGACAACGCTCAGCCGGCGGCCGTCGTCCCACTGCTGGCCGAGGTCGCGAAGTACGGCACGGCCCACGCCAAACGCGCCTATGGAGACTGGACTGGCAACGGCCTTCGTGGTTGGAAGGAGCATCTCCTCGCCCAGTCCATTCAACCGATCCAGCAGTTCGCCTACACCTCCGGCAAGAATGCCACCGACGCTGCGCTCATCATCGATGCGATGGATCTGCTCTACACCGGCCGCTTCGATGGTTTCTGTATCGTCTCCAGCGACAGCGACTTTACCCGCCTGGCCTCCCGCATCCGCGAGTCCGGCCTGACCGTCTACGGCTTCGGCGAGCGCAAGACGCCCCACTCCTTCGTCGCCGCCTGCGACAAGTTCATCTACACCGAGAACCTCACGCTCGGCCTTCCAACACCGCTTCAAACGGTTGTCGTCAAGCCGCGCACATCCGCCACAGATCTCAGCATCGACACCGTCCTCGCGACGCTGCTCCGCGACGCGGTCGAAGCCGCCTCGGGCGACGACGGCTGGGCGCACCTGGCCACCGTCGGACACATCCTCACCAAACGGCGCCCCGACTTCGACTCCCGCACCTACGGGTACGCCAAGCTCACCGACCTCGTCACCGCCACCGCACTCTTCGAGGTAGACCGCCGACTGCCCGCCGACGGCAAACCCGCCGTCGTCTACGTCCGGGACCGGCACAACGCCACACCCCGACGCGGCACCGACTCAACTCACGGCCCGTAACACCACGGGTCGGACGCTCCCAGGTTGCTCGAACGCTCCTCCCCCTGCTGAACGCACCCCTCCCACTCGACCACCGTGCGCGGATATAGCGACTTGTCTCGTTCGGCGCACTTAAGTAGCACCGGGTCACGGAGCTCAGCACCTTCCGACGACTGACACCTCAAAGACCCGGCGACCAGACCCGAGCCAAGCGGACACTGAAGCACGAACCCGGTAGCGATACCGACCTTGCGGGGACCCACAGTGGTAACCGGTCGGGTACTCTCCGCTGAGCGTCACGGTCCCTAATGGACGGCGCGAGCTTGCCCCTGACCGACACAGGTCATGGCCGCCGGGCGACTGCCGACCAGTTGAAGAGGAGGCCTCTCATGACGGCAGATGCCGACCAGTTCCGCCAGTCGATGGATGATGCTCTGAATGCCCTGCGTGAATTGCGGGCCAACCGTCCTGCGGCACCAGACGTCGAGACCTGCGGAGAGGCCACTGCGGCGGATGGCCTGATTGCCGTGGTCGCCGCTCCAGGCGGTCGGATTCAGGCGATCACCGTGGCACCTCAGGCGCTGCGGCAGGGTAGCGCCTACCTCGCCGAACAGATGACGCTCGCCGTCAACGCGGCCCTCGACGACCTGCAAGCCCGAATGGTCGCCGAAGCACCGGACGCTCCGAACCCGGCAGTGCTGCTCGAACGGCTCGAAGACGTCCAGCAGCAATCGGTGCGCCAAATGCAATCGTTCCTGAGCGCGCTCACCTCAGCCCAGGCCCGGGCAGCCCGGCCGGCGGATTGACGATGTCGATGGAAATCGATCCGGATCACGTCCAGGCGGCAGGCAGTCGGCTTGTCGACGTGGGTGACCGGCTGGCTGGCGCACTCGAGACGCTCGACGCCCGGCTGAAGAGCTTTGGCGAACCGTGGGGTGGCGACATGCTTGGCACCCTGATCGGCCTCTCGTTTCCGGTTGTCTCCGGATACCTGGTGCAGTGCTACGCCGCGATGGCCGACGAGTACCAGAGCAGCGGCGAGGACCTGGTGGCACTGGCGGAAGACCTGATGGCCGTCGAGGAGGACCTGACCGGCCAGTTCGGTGCACTGGCCTCGAAGTTGGGCTGACCATGGGCATGACAATTCCGGGTGAACTCGCCTCGGTGCTCGCCATGATCGGGTACGACTGGCCGGAGGGCGACGAGGAGAAGCTCTTCGAGCTCGGGCAAATCTGGATGGACTTCGCCAGCACGGTCGAGGAGGTAGGCCGAGAGGCTGACGCGCTGGCCGCGGAGGTGACCGGAGGCAACCAGGGCGACGTGATCGCGGCCTTCGACGCGTACTGGTCTGGTGCCGATGGGCCGGGCGGCGTGTTGGCCGGAAACACCACCGCCACTACCGTGCTGGGCGCCGGTTACGTGGTGGTCGCCGCGGTTGTGCTGGCGCTGAAGGTAGCGATCATCGTTCAACTGGTCATTCTGGCCGTTCAGATCGCCCAAGCGGTGGCCACGGCGGTGCCCACCTTCGGCGCCTCCCTGCTGGAGATCCCGATCTTCAAGATGATTACCAGCCTGATCCTCGACCAGCTCATCGACATGGCCATGAGGGCGATCCTCGGTGGGTAAGCGAAACCGCAACCGACATCTCCGCGACGCGGCCGTTCCACCCGCGGTGGAATCGGCGCTGGTCAAGCCGGTCGCGCAACTCGCCAGGACCCCCCGGGTACGCCGGGAGTACCACGTCGGCGACGAGCAGCGGCCCAAGCACCGGGACACCGACCGCAACCTGGCCATGGGCAGCGCGAGCCGTGCCCCCACCAACGGTCAGAGCGCACTGGACCGGTCGGTGCAGATCAAGGAGACCAACGAGCGCCGCCGTATCGGCGTCGATCACCAGACGGGTGAGATTGTCATTCTCGACCGGCACCGTCGCATCGAGCCGTCCAACCCTGGCGACGACGTCGTCGAGATCTACCACGGCCATGTCCGCGACTGGGAGGACCACAGCAAAGATGGCCCGAACGACGACATGCGCAACGCCCTCAAGCGTGCCGGACTGGTAGACAAGAAGGGCAGGCCGACCGCGCCGCCGAAGGACGAGACATGAGCACACAGCGCAGCTACTACGAACCGGCCCCGGCGACCCACGACACGGCCACAGCCGCACTCGCAGCAGGCGACATCGACACCCTCACCGACTCGATGGTCGGGCTCGCCTTGCACGATACGGACTGGCGCTGGTGCCAGGACTTCTACCTACGCGTGCTGGATCATCCGGAGGAGGACGTCCGGGCCACAGCAGCGATCTGCCTTGGCCACCTTGCCCGCATCCACCACCAACTCGACACCGACAAAGTCCTGCCCGCCCTGCGCGCCCGGCTGCGCGACCCGCAGGTCGGCGGCACGGTGGAGGACGCCATCGCCGACATTGAGCAATTCCTCGCTCTTCCACCCGGTGCCACGCGGGGATAGACACCCAATCGAAGTTTCGCAGCCGCCCGCCACACACAACCTCTGAGCGGCGGTAACTCAGATAGGTCAGGGCTGACGTGGCGACGGAATGGCTACAGGCAGTCGCGGCCTGCCTCACTACGGGGACCGACTGGCACGCCGAGCGCTCGGCACCGCCCTCATGCCCCAGACATCAACTCAGGGTCACCCGTTCGCCATCGAACTCGGCAACAAACTCGGCCTTGCCGCCAAGGGCAGCGATGTACCGGGCAACCGTGCCGACCTCAGTCTTCGGCAGTTCGCCGCTCTCGATGGCGACGACGCGCGGCTGTGAAACGTTCATGCGGTCGGCAACCTGCTGCTGAGTCAGGCCGCGCTTCTCGCGCATCTCACGCAGCCGCGTCGCGCGTACCTCGCCATGCATGCGCTCCTTGTGCTGCTCAACCTTGGCCTCGTCGAGGTTCATGCGGGAGCGGACATCCCGCCAGCTTTGCGCCATCAGTGCTGTCCCTTCAGCTCTCGCAGATGATCGGCGAACTTCCTGTCGGCTTCGAGAATGCTGGTTTCGTACCAGCCCTTCCAGTTGCCGCTCTTGTCACCCGCCACCAGCAGGATGGCTTCCCGCTGAGGATCGAAGGCGAACAGGATACGGATCTCGGTTCCCCCTGCCGAGCCTGGCCGCAACTCCTTCATGTTCTTGTAGTTCGAGCCCTTGACTCGATCAACCAAGGGTCGACCGAGCGCCGGACCCTCGGCGGCGAGCAGATCAATGGCCGCAGCGACCTGGTCAGCGGAGTCGGGGTCAGACTTCGCCAGGTCAAGCAGCCAGTCCTCGACGTCCTCGGTAAGGCCGACCTCCCACTCGCTCACACACCCACTATAGCCCAGAAATAATGCCTGCGTTATTGGAAGTTGAGAGCGCGGGCTGAGGGTAGAAGTTGACGCCAGGGACGAGACCACCCGCTGCCGCCGGTCATCGGTGCCGAGTTCAGCCCCGAGCGCATGGATGGGCGCGACCGGCTCGGACCTCCTTGCTGGGCGGTCGCCATAGTCCTCCACCGCCCGGAGGCAAGGAGAAGTGGCCGGCGCAAGCGGGCAGCACCCGGGACCGGGGGTGCTCCACGGGCGCTCGGACGCTCCGGTGCCGGACGGACTCACATCGCGATGGCCGGATTCGCGCCTCCGCCGGTCACTCATCATGGACGTCGCTCCCATAGACGTGGCGCGGACCAGCCCAGACGCAGCCGGACAACACGGCCGGGATCCGGGCGGCAGAAAACTCCGATGCCCCGAAGTGGCTTTGTCTCGTTCTGGTCACTTTTAATCCATAGGTTCAGGGTTCGAGTCCCTGGCGGCCCACTCTCCCGCAGTTCAATTGGCCGCCCTCGTATCTCCTGCTGAACGAGCGGTGCTGCATAGATAATGAATGCATGGTTGCTCTCCAGATTCGGGACGTGCCGGAGGAAGTACGAGATGCCCTGGCGGCGCAGGCCAAGGCGCGCGGGCAGTCCCTCCAGGCGTACCTGCTGGATCTGGTGGAGACGCAGGCTCGGCGGCTGCGCAACACGGCTGCCCTCGATCGCTTCGCCGGCCGATCTGACGGTGCTCGCGCCCTGCCGGGGGAGAGCGCGGCCGAGTTGGACGAGCAACGGGAGCAGCGCGGACCATGGGGAGGCGCTGCATGATCGTCGTGGATGCGTCTGTTCTGGCCGACGCCCTGGTCGACGACGGGCCGGTCGGCGACGCGGCGCGAGCGGAGTTGACCGCAGATCCGCACTGGGCCGCACCGAGCCATCTGCTGGTCGAGGTCATGTCCGTGATCAGGGGCAAGGTCCTCGGCGGCAAGCTGGGCCTTGCCCGAGCTCAGGAGGCGATCAGCACCCTGCCTTCGTTGGTCATCGACGAGGTTGCCGTCGCTGTGCTGCTCGACCGGATGTGGCAGTTGCGGGGCAATGTCACGGCGTACGACGCGGCTTACGTCGCGGCGGCGGAGTTGTTGGCCTGCCCACTCGGGACCGGTGATGGTCGGCTCGCCAAGGCCAGCGGAGCCCGCTGCGAGTTCCGACTGCTTGCGGTGTCCTGAGCGCTGGCGACCGAGCGGGAGTCGATTGCACCGTCACTCGCGTCGGGGGGCTCCGCGGATGGCGTACGCCACGATGCCCGTCACAGCCAGGACGGCCGCGACCGCCGCCGCGGACCGGCTGGTGTGCGGTTGGCCGGGCCAGGTGGCGAGCGCGCCCCACGTGCCCGGCTGGGGGAACATGGCGGCGACGACCGCCCACCCCATGGGCAGGAACCAGGCGCGGGCCGCACCCGCGACCGTCGCGCAGAGCGCGGTCAGGCCCAGCAGGCCGACGGCGTCGCGGACCACCAGCGCGGCGGGGCCGAAGCGGGCGCCGGTGGCCTGGGTGGCGAGGAGCACGACGAGTACGAGCGCCAGTGTGGCCAGCAGGTGCAGGGCTCGCCGCCACGGCCAGTACAGCGCGGCCGTGCGTTCCAGGTCTTCGTCCGGGGCGGCCAGGGTGGTCGACAGGACGGCCACCATCAGCATGACCGTCAGGACGACGAGCAGAAGGATGGCGTCGCGCTCTTTCGCGAGCGTCAGCCACAGCGCCCAGATCAGGGCTGCGGCGCCCACGGACGCGGCCAGCGCCAGGGGTACGCGTCGTGCGCGGAGGTGCAGGATCATCGCGACAGCAGTCCGGTGGAATCCTGGCACGCCAGGATCGCGTCGCGTACCGCCGTCACGCGGGAGAGCGCCTCCGGGGCCGGCAGCTTCTGCAAGCCCTGCCACAGTGCGAGCGCCTCGGCATTGAGCTGCGGATCCTCCTCGATCATTTCGGGGATGACACCGACGTCGGAGACCGGCTCGCGGCCGAGCAGGTGGTAGGCGGCGGCCCGTTCGACCGCGCTGTTGCGCTCGCAGTCCGGGCCGCCGTATCCGGCGCCCAGGCCGAACACCATCTCCGGGACCACGGCGTCGGGATGGGCCAGGCCGCCGTGGTCGTCGATCCGGACGTCGATCTCGACGATGTCGGCGTCGCGGCCGGGCACCTCCCCGATGAGGAAGGCCCGCCTGTCCTCGTGCGCCTGCGTGGGGGCGTGCGGCATCTTGGCGAGGGTGTAGAGGCCCTGGCGGGCGAGCGGGGTCAGCGCGTCCAGCACGTTCGCGTTGACCCGGGTGACGCAGACCTTCGGCGCGTCGTCGGTGCAGACGAGTTCACGGGCGACGGGGTCGACCGGCGCGACGAGCGCCGCCTCGTCGCGGGGGACGATCGCCGCCGCGACACCGAAGCCGAGCAGCACCGGCAGTACGGCGGCCACCGAGGCCCGGGGACCTTGGGCAACCAGCAGGAGTACGCCGGTCAGCGCGAGCCCGGCCATGAAGATGGCGAGCACGGCGGTGACCCGCGGGTCGATGGTCTGGAACGGGTAGAACGGGGTGCTGCCGTACGCGGGTGACAGGATCGCGCCCATCCAGTCCGGCCGCATGATCGCGGTGAAGAAGACCAGCAGCACACCTGCCACGGCGAGCACGGGGGCCGTCACCAGAGCGGGTAGCAGCCGCCCGATACCCAGTCCGAGCCAGACGGCCGCGACCAGGGAGAACGCACCGACAATCGCGATGGCGACGACGTCCGGTGGGAAGTACGCGGCGGTGGAGGCGATCCGCATGCCGCCCGCGCCGAGAACCAGCAGGAACGCGAGCCCGAGCGCGGCTCCCATCGCGACGAGGAGCGGAAGCATCCGGCCGGCGCGGGACCGGGGTGTGGTGGCGAACAGTTCCCCGACCTTGGCCCGGTGCTCGCGGCGGCCCTGCCACGCGCCGGCGGCGAGGGCGATCGGCCAGAGCAGGAGCATGTACTCCTTGATGGTCAGGGTGAGGGACATCCATCCTTCCGACCAGCGTCCCGGGGCGATGTAGAGGGCGGCGACGCCGACCGCCAACGCGAGCAGCGCGGCACCGGCCGCGGCGGAGCGCCGGAGTTCGATCCGCAGGACGCTCATCGGGTGGCCTCCTCGTGGCGGCGGAGCAGCGCGGAGTAGCCGCGTTCGGCGGGGCTGTCGCCCGGGTGCCGTTCGTCGCCCTCGCCGGCCAGGGCGGCCGGGGTGCCCTGCCACACCAGCCGGCCCTCGTTGATCAGCACCACCTCGGTGCAGGCGGCGACCACGTCCTCGACGAGGTGGGTGGAGACCAGCACGCAGGCGTCCGTACCCAGGTCCCGTAGCAGCTCCCGCAGGTCGAGGCGTTGCTCGGGGTCGAGGCCGACGGTCGGCTCGTCCAGCAGCAGCACCCGCGGGTCGTTGACGATGGCCTGGGCGACGCCCGCCCGGCGCAGCATCCCGCCGGAGAGTGTCCGGAGGCGGGCGTCGGCCTTGGCGCTGAGCCCGACGCGGTCGATCGCGCGCTGCGCGGCCGTCGGGATGTCGGGCTTCGGCATCTCCTTCAACCAGGCCATGTACGACACGAACTCGCGCACGGTGAACCGCGGGTAGTAGCCGAAGTGCTGCGGCAGATAGCCCAGTCCCCGCCGGGCCTGGCGCAGGTCGGCGCGGCCGTCGACCGAACTGCCGAGCAGGGTGAGCCGGCCTCCGGACGGCTTGAGCACCGTGGCGAGGGCACGCATCAACGTCGTCTTGCCCGCGCCGTTGCGCCCCAGCAGGCCGTGGACGCCGGTGGCCAGGCTCAGGTCGAGCCCGTCGACGGCCAGGTGCCGGCCGGCCCGCACCTTCAGCCCCTCGGCGTGGATGGCCCAGGGGTGGATGGTGGTGGCCGTCTCGGCCATGCTCACCGCTCGCATGGTTGTTCCCTTCAGAACGAGGTGAGGCGCCGGAAGCTGTTGGCGCGAAGGAGAGTCAGGGCGGCCAGCACGACAGTGGCGACGGCCCAGCCGCCGACGGCTGCGGGTTCCAGGAGCACCGGCAGTTCGGCGGTGGCGAGGCTGGGCGCGACCACGACGGCGGCCCAGGCCACCATCAGGCCGACCGCGGCGCGGTGGACGCCGACGAGGGAGCCGAGCAGCAGGGTGGCGGCGGTGAAGGCCAGGCACGGCAACAGCATCAGCGCCGGGTTCACCCGGCTGGCGCCGTAGGCGGCGAACGCGGCGAGCACCGGGATGACGAGGACGAGCACCGCGGCGGTACGACGCAGGAGCATCACCAGACCGGCCGAGGGGGTGCCGACCACCAGTTCCCAGGCCGGGTCGCCGCGTCTGCTCCACGCCGCCGCGACGCCGGGAAGCGGCGCCAGGGGCGCGAGCAGCAGCACGATCGACGGCAACTCGGACAGGAAGTACGTGAGCGTGGCCGCGGTGCCGAGCACGCCGGCGGTCATGGCGACCCAGGGCAGCAGCGCCGCCACGAACCAGCGCTGCCGCAGCGGCGTACGGAGGAAGCTCCGGGACCGTGGGGCGGGGCCGGCGGCGATCGAACGGTCGACGGCTGCCGCGACCTCGGCGACCAGGGCGCGCGACTCGGCCGTGGTGCTGCCGGCGAGGCGGGCGCGGCAGTCCGCGCAGGTCTCCAGGTGCACCTCGATCGACCAGACGGTCGCCTCGTCGAGGCCGGCATCGCCGTCGGCGTACCGGTCGATGTCGTTGAGGGTGGGATGCGTGGTCATGACAGGGCCTCCCGCAGGACGATCCGGGCGCGACGGATCCGGGACTTGACGGTGTTCTCGGGTACGCCCAGCAGCACGGACGTCTCGCGGACGGTGAAGCCGTCCAGGACGGTGGCCCGCAGCACCGCCCGGACCTCGGGTGGCAGCACGGCGAGGGCCTGTTCGAGTTCCTGCCCCACCCGACCGGCCAGCACCTCGTCCTCGGCAGCGGGCACGACCATCTCGACCGGATGTACCTGCGGCACCCGTGCCTGCCGGGAGCGTCGCCGAAACGCGTCGACCAGGCGGTGCGCGGCGATGGTCCACAACCAGCCGACGGCGCTACCGCTGACCTGGTCGCCCGCGAAGCTGCCCGCCGCCCGCCACACCGTCAGGTAGGTCTCCTGGAGGACGTCGGCGACCACGTCCGCGTCGGCGCAGCGGCGCCGCAGCCGCACCTCCAACCAGGGCGCGGTACGCCGGTACAGCTCGTCGAACGCGCGCCGGTCACCGTGGGCCACCCGGCGGACGAGTTCCTGCTCGTCCGCCGCGTCCAGACTTCGTCTCACGCCAGGTAAGACGACCGTCTCCGCGTAATCGGGTGCCTCGCGACTGTGACCGTCGTCACGGGGAGGCCGGATCCTTTCAGGATCTGTTGTGTCAGGTTGCGGAAGTCCCCTGTCCCACCCTCACCGTCGTGGATCTGCACATGGTGGTGTGCCGTGCCCTGTGCGCCGTCACCTGTGTGCTGTGCTGGGCATGCGATGTGTGGTGGGGAATCGAACCCCTGCGCCTGCCCCCGGCGCGCCAGGAGGTAGCCGGATTGCCCACCGGCTTGCGGGTTTGTGCACGCCTCCACGTCGGCTACCTGCTCCGCAACTCCTAGTCCAGCAGGTCGACCTCCCAGTTCGTACGCTGGATCAGCGTGTCCACCTCGCGAAGCTGCCGGGCCAGGTCGTCGGCCTGTCGGCGCAGCTCGGCCACCGGCAGCGCCGGGATCATCTTCAACTCCGACCGCAACTGCCGGTACTGACGCTGGCCTTCACCAGCGGCGGCCGCCGCGGCCGACGTGACGACGTTGTGCCGCAGACGGAGTAGGTCGCGCCGGGCGAGTGCGTCGGTGAGCGTGGCACCGTCCACGACGCTGGCGGCGTTCGTGCGGTTGATCCGCCGAATCAACGACTCCAACTCGTCGAGCGTCTCGCCCACCTCGACGAGCAGAGCCGAGGCGTCCTCGGCCGGATTCTCGCCCTCCTGGAAGCGAGCGCTGGCGGTGATGCGGGCACGGAGTTGTTCGGCGCGGCGCGCCGCGTCCGCGCGCACCGCCAAGGCCTCAGCGAGCTTCATGGGCACCAGTATCGCCAGCGAAGATCATTGCCCGCGCCTCATTTTCCGGCGCGCGAATGCGGCAAGGTCATCGCTTGTCGAATTGTGTGCGGGCGCGCATCAAGGCGAACCCGAGAAGATTCTGGCCGCGCCACCGGGCCGGGTCCTCGGCGCGCGGGTCCGCGGCCGCCAGTCCGATGCCCCAGACGCGGTCCACGGGGCTGGCTTCCACCAAGATCCGGTTAGCCGTGCCAGACAGGTACCGCCCGAGGTCGGGGTGCTGGTTGAACTTCGCCACATTGCCGGCGACGACCAGACCGATGCTTTGCTCGTCCCAGGGACGCCCGCCCTCAGCGACATGGGCGCGCAGGCTGGTCAGGTCGCAGGGCAGCGGATCTGTCGTCGTCACGTCGAGCAGGGTGCCAGAGCTGTGCGACATCGAGCGCTGGGCGACCCTGGCCCGGCGCAGACGGCCTGCACCTGCTCGGCATCCGAACCCCCGAACGAGTGTGAGCGGAACCGGCGCGGTCGGAAGCCCGCTATCCATGCTGACGGTCCCAGGTCAACGAGCAACGCAGGTAGACTGAGCCGAAGTAAGATGCAATCTAGCTTCGGAGGGGTCGATGTTCGTCGGTCGGCGCGCGGAACTCGACCTGCTCACCCAGCAGCTTGACCACGTGAGGCGCACCGGGGAGGGCCGCTCCGTCGCGATTCGCGGGCGACGACAGGTGGGAAAGTCACGCCTGGTGCAGGAGTTGTGCGACCAGGTCGATCTGCCGTACTGCTTCTACACCGCCGTCAAGGGCGCGTCGAGCATCGAAGCGGTGAGCTACTTCCTCAGCGCCCTCCGCGACTCGTCTCTGCTCAGCTCCCGCAGCCGCGACATTTTGCCCTCCCAGCCGACAGCCGGCGGCTGGGGAGACATGCTGCGGGTACTGGCGGGAGTCCTGCCCGATACGCCGAGCGTGGTCGTCCTCGACGAGCTGCCATGGATCTCCGAGCAGGACGCGACATTCGACGGGCACCTGCAGGTCACGTGGGACCGTCTGATCTCCGGCAAACCGGTACTGCTACTGCTGCTCGGTAGCGATCTGCACATGATGCAACGATTCACCGAATACGACCGGCCATTCTACGGCAGGGCCACCAATATGGTCCTCGGTCCGTTCAACCTCGCCGAAACCGCCGCTCTCACGGGGCTGGGCGGGGCGGATGCGATCGACGCGCACCTGATCACCGGTGGACTGCCGGGCATCGCCTTGGAATGGTCACCGGGAACGCCTCCCACCGACTTCCTGAGCCAGCAGATCTCCCACAAGACGTCGGCGTTGTTCACCATTCCCGAACAATCCCTGGCATCGGAGTTTCCGGCCCCGGACACTGCCCGGCGCATTCTCGAGGCGGTCGGCGGGGCGGGCAGCCGCACGTTCAGCAACATCGCCGCGACCGCTGGCGACCGCGGCGGTCCGGTCAGCTCCGGCACCCTCTCCCCGCTGCTGCACCGGCTCGTCGAGGAGAAACAGATCCTCGCCGTCGACAAGCCGCTCTCCACCAAGCCCAGCAAACTGGCGCAGTACCGGATCGCCGACAGCAATCTGCGTCTCTACCTGGCCATTCTGCGAGATGTGCAGCAATTGGTGTTGCGTGACCGGACAGCGGCCGCGCGCGCCGTTCTGGACAGTCGGTGGTCCACCTGGCGGGGCAACGCTGTCGAACCGATCATCCGCGACGCGCTCGCCATCGCGGCCGGTGCCGGCGACCTGCCCTGGACGGAAACGTGGGAGGTCGGCGGCTGGTGGAACCGGCAGTCCAACCCGGAGATCGATCTTGTCGGAGCCGACCGCGCCCCGATCGCCTCGCACATCGCGTTCGCCGGCTCCATCAAATGGCAGGACGGGCCGTTCGATCGGCGCCACCTCGACGAACTACGCCACCACGCCCCCGCGATCCCGGGCTTCGAACCCGGGACCAGCGGCCTGGTCGTCGTCAGCCGATCCGGCACCGCCCTCCCGGGCGAGGCTGTGGATCTCGTCTGGGGTCCTGACGACATCGTGCGTGCCTGGTCGGTCTGATGCGGCCACGTCATGCCGTCGGTGCCGCACCGGCACCCCCGGACCGCCGACTGGTCGGCTACGGGAGTTGTCAGCGGCGTTCGGAGCCTGGCGCGGACGGCGCACGTGGCTATCCTCTTCAAATGCTGGCCCGTGTGGAGATCGTTGACGCGG
Source organism: Micromonospora sp. NPDC005172 (assembly GCF_040608555.1). Taxonomy (NCBI): domain Bacteria; kingdom Bacillati; phylum Actinomycetota; class Actinomycetes; order Micromonosporales; family Micromonosporaceae; genus Micromonospora; species Micromonospora sp. NPDC005172. The sequence goes on along the minus strand of NZ_JBEXIL010000057.1, from coordinate 20,740 downwards.
GTCCGGCATTTCGAAGGGACCAGCGACATGCCCCGTGTGGTACCGGCAGTTATCCGCGCACTCGACGTCCTCGAACTGTTCCTGGACTGCCCTCAACTGTCGGCCCGCCAGGTGATGGAGCGGCTCGACCTGCCGCGTACCACCGTCCACGAACTGCTCGTGACGCTCGAGGCTCGCTCGTACCTGATCTCGGTGCCGGGTCAGCCGGTGCAGTATCGGCTCGGCATGCCGCTGTTCCAGCTCGGCGCGGCGTTCGCGGGCCGGCTCGATCTGGTACGCGAGGCGCAGGGCGTCGCGCGGGACGTGGCTGCCCGGTGTGACGAGGCCGTGCACGTGGCGGTGCTCGACGGCGCGGACGTCATCTACCTCGTCAAGTTCGACAGCACGCACCCGGTTCGGATGGTGTCCGGGGTCGGGCTGCGGCTGCCCGCGCACTGCACGGCGGTCGGCAAGGTCCTGCTGTCGGCTCTCGATCCGGCCGACCTGGACGCCGTCCTGTTGAAGGATCCCCTGCCGGGCATGACGCCGGAGAGCATCACCGACCCGGAGCTGCTCCGTGCGCACCTCGACCGTGTCCGGGCGGACGGCGTCGCGGTCGACGTCGGCGAGTCGGACACCGCGATGCGCTGCGTCGCGGCCGCGATCCGGGACCACTCCGGCACCGTCATCGCCGCGATGAGCCTGTCCGCGCCGATCATCCGGTGGACGCCCGAGGTGCAGGTGGAGTGGACCGGGCTGGTTCGCGAAGGCGCCGCCACGCTGTCCGCCCGCATGGGCTACCGGGTCCAGTCCCGGTAACGAACCTCCCGCTTTCGGTTCGAAACACCATCGAAACATTGACATCGGTCGCCGGGCTGCTCTAGCGTCGCACCACTCGATGCGGTATATCGAACCTAGTTCGAAATCTCGAACGGCGGGTGGTCACGTGACACGACCGAACTGGAACGTCAGCGCCACTGTCTCGGCCTCGTCGCCGATCGCCTCAACCTCATCGCGCCACCGTGGCGAGCATCGAACGAACTGATCTCGGCGGGCGACCTCCGTGGTCGCCGCAACAGGAAACCCAACTGGAAACACGGCGGCGTTCGCCAGGTACGCCTTCGGCATGCAGCCGTGCGCGGGGAGATGAAGGAGGCGGGTGTCCATGGAGGACAAAATGGGTTGGTCTCGGCGCGGCGTTCTGGGGATGGGGGTGGGAGTGTTCGGCGCGGCCGGTCTGGCCGCGTGTGGGGACACCTCCAAATCGCCGACCAAGGTGCAGGCCGAGGTCCCGCAGGAGCTGATCGACGCCGCCGCGTCGATGAAGGGCTCCTCGATGGGGATGTTGTCGCAGAAGCTCTACTCGACGGCGGCGAACGACGCCCTCGACAGCTCGATCAAAAAGTTCGCCGACACCACCGGAACGAAGATCGAGAACAGTCTGGTCCAGGCCGATGCCGGTGACGTGGTCGCCAAGATCGACGCCGAGGTCAAGGGCGGCGTGGCACGTGACCTGGCGTTCATGACCGACTCCCGGTTCGTCGCGCAGTTCCAGGCCCTCGGCGACCTGGAGGACGTCACCGACGTCGTCCAGGCCCTGACCGCCAAGTACGGCGAGCCGTGCGCGGAGGCCAAGAACTTCTGCGTCTTCGACGGCAAGTGGTTCGCGATCCCCTACCACTTCATCGGAATCGGGTCGTTCCTGCGCAAGGACTGGATGCAGGACAAGGGCATCACGCCCAAGGACATCTACAGCTGGGAGGAGCTGCGGGACGTCTGCCTGGAGATCTCCGACCCCGGCAAGCGCCGGTTCGGCTGGGGCATGACGATCAACCGGTCCGGTGACGCCAACGGCATGATCGAGGCGCTGATCAACGCGTACGGCGGGTCGATCGCCTCCAACGACGGCCGGAAGGTCACGTTCGAGTCACCGGAGACGGTGCAGGCGGTGACCTTCCTCGGCGACATCTACACCAATCCCAAGTACAAGCCGATGCTGCCGCCGGGGATCGCGAGCTGGACCGACACCAGCAACAACGAGAACTGGCTCGCCGGCATCCTCGGCTACACCCGCAACCAGTTCAGCGTCTACGCGGACTCGCGGACCAAGAAGAACCCGGTGCACGCCAACACCCACGTGTTCTCCGACTGCATCGGACCGGCTACCAACAATCCGCTGCTGCTGGGCCAGTCGCAGGGCTTCGTCATCTTCAAGGGCGCCAAGAACCCCGCGCTCGCCAAGCTCCTGGCGCAGTACCTGGTCAGCGCGCCCGCGCTGCTCGGAGTGGCGAAGGAGGCACCCGGTCTGGTGATGCCCGCCTGGGAGAAGGTCTGGGACGCGGACCCGTTCTTCACCAGCGGCGACCCGGCGTTCCCCATGCTGCGCAGGATCACCCAGTTGCAGCTGCCGTTGAACACGAAGAACGGCCTGGCCTTCCCACAGAAGGCCAGCGCCGGCCAGCAGGCCGTCGGCTCGGCCTACGTTCTCACCGACATGACGCAGCAGGTCGCGCAGGGCACCGCGCCCGCGCAGGCCGTGAAGGCGGCCCACACGAAGATGGTGCAGATCTTCAACCAGCAGGGGCTGCCGCAGTGAGAACGCTCCGCCCCGCGCGGGTCCCGGCGGCGAGGACGTCCTCGTCGCCGGGATCCGGCTCCCTCACGGCGACCCAGCGCCGGCTGGGTCGTGACTGGCGAATGGCGGCGCTGTTCCTGACGCCGATGGCCGTGCTGGTCGGCGGCCTCGTCCTCGTACCGATCGCCCGGTCGATCGTCACCAGCACCACCGAACGGCACGGGCAGGAGTCCGTGTTCGTCGGCCTCGACAACTACCTCCACCTCGTCGGCGACGACCAGTTCCACACGGGCGTGGTGAACTCGTTCGTCTTCACCGCGTACGCCGAGATCTTCAAGGTCGTGCTCGGGCTGGCCGCGGCCCTGCTGCTGCACCACCGACGCCGCGGGCGGGCGGTGCTGGCGGGGTTGCTCCTGGTGCCGTGGGTGGTGCCGACCGTGGTGACGGCGTTCAGCTGGCGCGCGCTGCTCGACCCGATCTTCGGCAGCGTCAACAACCTGCTCACCGCCACCGGAATCGGACCGCTGCTGGTCGACCTGCACCTGGTCGACAGCTGGCCCGCGGGCTGGCTGTCCGACCCGTCCCTGGCCATGCCCTCGGTGATCCTCGTCAACGTCTGGAAGGGGGTGCCGTTCTTCACGGTGTGCTTCCTCGCCGGGCTGAAGGCCATCCCGGCCGACCTGTACGAGGCGGCGACCATCGACGGGGCCTCGGCGTGGCAGCGGTTCGCCAACGTGACGCTGCCCGGGCTGCGCCACGTCATCACCGTGACGGTGACCCTGTCGTCGATCTGGACGTTCAACAACTTCGACCTCGTCTGGCTGCTGACCCAGGGTGGCCCGGGTGACGTGACAGCGCCCTACGTGCTCGTCGCGTACTCGAAGGCGATCCTGCAGTTGCAGTACGGCGCGGGCGCGGCGGTCACGCTCGTCATGCTGCCGGTCATCGGCGGGCTGGTGTTCGTCCTGGTCCGGCTGTTGCGCCAGGACTCGGGGGCGAAACTGCCCCGGGCGCGACGCGCGGCGCTCCGGATCGGTACGCGGGCACGCAAGGCCCTGCCGTGGGTGATCACCGCGGTGGTCACCGGCCTGCTGATCTGGGCGTCGCCGGACATCTTCTGGAAGGCAGCGGTCGTCCTCGGGGTGATCCTGCTGATCGCGGCGGCGGTCGGTCGGGTGGTGTCGACCCTCCAGTCGCGCGGCGGTCGTCGGGCGTCGTCGACGGTGTCGAGCCTGGGCTCCTGGGTCGCGCTCGCCGGGCTGCTCTTCTTCGTGCTGGGCCCGCTGTACTGGATCAGCGTCACGGCCTTCAAGTCCGAGGGCCAGGTCGTCATGCGTACGGACGACCTGTGGCCGACGCCCTGGACCACGGAGCAGTTCACCGCGCTGTTCGCCAACCAGCCGTTCGGTCGCTGGTACCTCAACACCCTGCTGGTGTCCGCGGCGTCCACGGCGGTGGCCCTGGTCTGCGCCGCCCTCGCGGGGTACGCGTTGGCCCGGCTGCGGTTCCGTGGGGCGCAGGGCTTCACCGTCACGGTGCTGCTCACCTACGTGATGCCGGGCGCGCTGCTGTTCATCCCGCTCTACCAGATGCTCATCGGCGTGCGGCTCACCGACTCGTTGTGGTCGCTGGTGGTGACGTACCCGACGTTCACGCTTCCGTTCGCCACATGGCTGCTGGTCGGCTACTTCTCCTCGATCCCCGTGGAGCTGGAGGAGGCCGCGCTCGTCGACGGCTGCACCCGCCTACAGGCGTTCGGCCGGGTGGTGCTGCCGCTGGCCAGGCCGGGGCTGCTGGCGGTTGCGCTCTTCACCCTGACCAACGCCTGGAACGAGTTCCTGTTCGCCTTCGTGTTCATCACGAAGGACGAGTACAAGACGCTGCCGGTGGGGATGCAGTCGATGATCGCCGGAGACGTCGTACCGCAGGGACAGCTCGCCGCGGCCTCGCTGCTCGTCAGCATCCCCGTGGTGATCATGTACGCGCTCGGGCAGCGCTTCCTGACCGAAGGGCTGACCGCCGGAGCGGTTAAGGGCTGACCTGCGGAGATCAGGTGTACGCGAGCAGGAAGTCGACGGTCCCCGTACCGCCGGGCTGGCCCTGCGGGGTCTGGATACCCGCCAGGTGGATGTGCAGTTGGTCCTGCTGGCGGGCGTCGGCCGAGTTGATCCCAAGCCCGATGTCCGGGTACACCACATGCGACGGCTGCCCGGGCTGGGCGTTGATCCAGGCGTCCAGCCAGTAGTTCGGCGCGGCGGTGGTCGCGATGAACGGGCACTCGATGCCCTTCACGCGGCAGGTCGGCACGAGCAGATAGTTGTGGGTGTTCGGCGGGGCTCCGTTCAACACCACGTAGGTGGACGTGGTGTGCAGGCAGCTGGTCGGCGGCGTGGTCCGCCTACCCAGGCAGACCTGGACCCGGTCCCAGAGGTCGAACCGGCCGCCGGTGTCGGTGGGATGGCCGCACAGGGCCGACGGGGTCGGGCAGGCGGTGCCGCCCGGGTTCGGCGGCGGGGGTTGGGGTGAGCCGTCACCACCGTCGGCCATTCCGCCGTCCGCCCCGGCCAGGGTGAGAAGCCCGCCCGCGCTGGCCACCCCGGACAGCTTGACGAACTGACGTCGGGCAATCTGATCGATCCGTCTGCTGCCGCTCATCGCCACTCTTCACCCGGGACGATCCGAGGACACTGCCCGATCCGAAGTCCCTGGTCAGGGTTCGGACGAGCAGGTCGGAACGTGCCGAGATTAGGACAAACTTTCACACCTGGAGGGCCGCCAGTACCGGAGTCGCCTGATCGTGTAGCTGCCAGAATCCGTCGTGTGCGGGGATGGTCGCGTCGGCGAGGCTGATGCCTCAGAGTCATAAATATGCCTCTGAGGCATCAGCCTTGTCGGGACCCGTGCGTCAGCGTCCGACTCGCACGCGGTCGGCGGCGTACAGCTCACGGGACCCGTCGGCACGGAAGATCACGATGACCGGAATGCCCTCGCCGATCTCCAGTTCGCGCCGCTCGGCGGGCGTCGGCATCCGCGCGGTAGCGGTGTCGCCCTTGAGGAGGGTGACAGTTTCAGTCGGCTCGTCGGCGCGGACGAACGTCCCGCGCGGCGGTTCCACGATCACAAGCCCTTCCGACCGGAGTAGCGCCACCGCCTGTCGGACGCTCGTCCGGCTCAGCCCGTACTCCTGAGCCAACCGCAGCTCGCTGGGGAGCGACGCCCCGGGTGCCAGATCGCCAGAAGTGATCCGGTCACGCAGAAGGTCTGCGAGTTGCCGGAACACCGCGCGATCCGCGTTGGGGTCGATCACCAGAATGACGCTACGTAGACAACAGTTCTACGTCTTACTGTATCTACAGTCCTACGTCGTTACGGTGATATCGGCTGCGGCGACGGCAGGCATGCGAACCGGCCGTTCGCCGAATCGACAGAGCCAGAGGGAGCTTCGATGCCCCGCGTGTCGTACGAGGAATATCTGGTGGCCGTGGCGATGACCCTGGCGCGGCGGCACCATCCGGTCTGGTCCTGGCCTCGGTGGCGGTACGTCTGCCGTTGCGGCAACGGCCTGCCCTGCCGGACGCGGCATCGGGTTCCGATCAGTCACGCGCACTGGCCGAGCCAGGAGGGGCCACGATGACCAGCCACCTTCCGAGCACGCCGGCCTGGACCTGCCGCGGCTGCGGCGTCGACTGGCCGTGTCGCGCCCGTCGGCGAGAGCTGCGAGGGGAGTACGCCGGAGCGCAGGTGTCACTCACCCTCTACCTGGCCGCCCAACTCGTCGACGCCACCCGCGATCTCGCCCACGTCCCCGCCGACAGTCTGTACGGCCGGTTCCTCGGCTGGGCCCGCCGAGCGGACGCGGACGATCGGCCGGAGGCCATCCAGAGCAGGTAGATCAGACCGACGAGCAACAGCGTCCTTCCGCTCACTGAGCGAGCGACTTCTCGAACCAGTGGTGGGCGTAGTGCTCGGTGTTGTAGGGCGGGATCTCCCGGTAACCGGCCGAGCGGTACAGGGCGATCGCCTCGGTGAGGTTGCGGTTGGTGTCCAGCCGCACGGTGGTCGCGCCACGCTCGGCGGCGTACCGTTCCAGCTCGCCGAGCAGCCGCCGTCCGATGCCCAGCCCGCGCACGGTGTCCGCCACCCAGACGCGTTTGATCTCGGCGGGCCCGTCGCGGTGCAGTTTCACGGCACCGCAGCCGACGGGCTCGCTGTTGAGGGTGGCGAGCAGGATTACGCCGGCCGGCGGTGTGAGTGCCTCATCGTGGACCGCGTTGCTCAACGTCGGGTCGAATCCGTCGTCGAACCGTCGACCGACGTCCCGGGCGTACTCCCGCAGGCAGGCGCGGACCCGCGGGTCGCCGGGCGGGCACGGTTCGACCACCACCATCGACCCGACGAGCAGCCGTTCGACCTCGGCCATGGCGGTGACGAGTCGGTCCCGGCGCTGAGCGGTGAGCGGTTCGAGGATCGAGGCGGCCAGCTCGTCGGACCGCCGGTCGAGTTCGGCCCACTCCCTGCGGCCGGCGTCGGTGAGGGCGGCGGTGCGGACCCGGCCGTCGCCGCCTGCCTGGTCGGCCGGCCCTACGGTGACGAGCCCGTCGTTCTCCAGGGCACGCAGGAGCCGACTGAGGTATCCCGAGTCGAGGCCGAGCCGGGCTCGGAGCGCCGCGACCTCGGCACCCGCCAGGCCGATCTCCCACAGCAGGCGCGCCTGCCCGAGCGGGCGCCCCTGGGCCATGTACTCGTCGTCAAGCACACCCACCCGCTGGGTGACCGTCCGATTGAACCGCCGTACGGCGGCGACGAGCGCGGAGTCCATACCTCTGACTTTAGTCAGGTTGTCGGACACTGCGATAGGAGAGGATGCCGGCGCGATCCAGGACGACCACCGCGAGCACCACCACCGTGGCGACCGCGCTGAGCGCCAGCAGCGGCGGACGCAGGGCCACCGCCACACCGCCGAGTACGAACAGGGCGGCGACCCGGGGCCACGAGATCCGCCGGTGGATCGTCAGGGAGAACAGGATGCGCCCGACGAGGAACAGCGCGGGGCCGCCCATGATGACCAGGGCGGAGGCCGTGTCGCCCTTCTCGGTGGGGTGGGCGATGCTCAGTTCGGCCCCGACAGCCGTCAACACGATGCCCGCGATCATCACCAGGTGCAGGTCACCGGTCACGACGCCCAGCCGCGACGGGTCGGCGCGATCGAGGGCCGGGCCGAGACGCTGCCCAGCGGGGGTCACGTAGAGCAGACCGATCATTACGGCGGTGGCGAAGACCAGCAGGAAGGCGACCGTCCCGGCGAGGTCCAGGCCGGTGCCGGCGTACGACAGGCCGGCCACCAGAACGAGTTCACCGAGCCCGATGATCATGATTTGTTGATAGCGCTCGGCAAGGTGCCCGCCCGTGAGGTGCAGTTCGTGCCGCCGCGCGCGACCCAGCCTTGGCGTGGGCCAGCCGAGCCGTGGGCCGGTCAGGTCGATGACGAGAGCGAACACCCAGAGCGCCACCCGCCACGCCGGCAGGAGCACACCCGCCAGCCACACCACGGCGGTGACGCTGTACCAGCAGAGGATCCGCAGCGCCCGGCGCTGGCGCGGGTGACCGCGCAGCATCGTGACCGTGACCACGCCACGGACGAGGTGGACCCCGACGTACGCGCCGGCGAAGAGCGCGGCCCGACCGTGCAGCCCCTGAGGGGCCGCCACCCCGGCCAGCAGGCTGCCCAGCGCGGCGACGATCAGCACCGCTCGGATGACCGGAGTCTCCGGGTCGTACCAGTCGGCGGTCCAGGTGGTGGCCACCCAGATCCACCAGACGGCGGCCAGCAGCAGGGCGGTACGCAGGGCACCGCCCAGCGTGAAGTTGTGCAGCAGGTGCTGGGCCGTCTGACTGAGGGCGAGCACGAACGCCAGATCGAAGAAGAGTTCCAGGAACGAGGCGCTGAGCGATGCGTCGCTTCCCCGTAGCAGCCGTTCGGGCCTGCTCGCCATCTGTCCGTCGTACCACCCGGGACCCGCCACTCGAGGCAAAAGCGCGTCCGCGACGGTCGCCGACCCACGCCGCCGATGGGAGCGCCCGAGGCGACGACCCGCCCGCCCCTCCTGTCGTTGATCCGGCTGCACCCCTGGTCAGCGCCGACCACGGTGGGGGCACCGACGCACCGAGGAGAGACGCCGATGACCAGTCAACGGGAGACCGTACGGGTCGACCACGACCTGTTCCGCGCCGTGTACGACTCGCCCGCGGCACTGCCCGGCCGGCACCGGTGGACCACCCCGGAGTCGGACGTCCGGCGTCTGGAGAAGCTGCTCGGCATGCCGAGGCGGACGATCGGCGCCCCGCTCTGGGTCAGCGGTGACGAACCGGACTGCCCGAAGTGCGGCCGGCGGATCACCTGGTACGACATCGTCTCCTCGGCGGTAACCGGCCTGCACGACAAGGGCATGATCGCCGAGGTCATCCTCGGCGACCACAAGTACGTCAACACCGAGGTCCCGGACGCCATCCCCGGGGTGCACTGCGCCGACTGCCACACCCCCATCGACGGCCTGCGCAGCTTCAAGTGCCACAACTGGGCGTACGCCTTCGAGGCGCTGAAGGCCGTCCGGGAGCGCATGGCCGGCGGGCCCGGCCCGACCCAGCGCGTGGCCGACGGCCCCGCGCCGACCTGAGCCCACGCCGAGCGGTCCGACGCCGGCGATCCACAGGCGCTCCCTCCGACACATGCGCTGCCGCGTTTCCAAGGTGCCTCCAAGATGAACGCGGTATGAACGTGTGGTGAGGTGAGTCATGGCCGACAACGGCAGTACGGACGTCCCAGAGATCAGCGCCGAGTGGTACCACGACATCGTCGATGCCGCCGCCGGCACCCCGCACCCGGTGCAGTGGTTCGTCGAGCACGCCACCGAGGGGGTGATCCTGCTGCTCGGCGCACTGCTGGTGGTGGCCGCGCTGCGCCGCCTGGCCGGCGGCCCGCACGACCGGGCACTCGCCCTCGTCGCGCCACTGCCGACTCTCCTGGCGTACGGGAGCAGCGAATTCCTCAAGACCGTGGTGGACGAGGATCGGCCGTGCCGGACGGTGGGCCGGGCGATCATCGCCGGCGCCTGTCCACCGCCGGGTGACTACTCGTTCCCGAGCAACCACGCCACCCTGGCCGGCGCGCTGGCGATCACCACCCTGCTGCTGTCCCGGCGGCTAGGGCTGTTCGCGCTGCCGCTGGCCGTACTGGCCGCGTTCTCCCGGGTCTTCGTGGGCGTGCACTACCCGCACGACGTGGCCGTCGGGCTGCTGCTCGGCGCCCTGGTCGCCCTGGTCGCCACCCCACTGCTGGCCCGCCCGGTCGCCGAGGCGCTGCGTCGCCGCACCGATGCCCGTCGTCCGGTACCCGACCTGGCCGGCCGACCCCGCCCGTAGAGCCGCGAGAGCTCAGGTGACCAGGAGCGCGCCCGCCGTGCCGAGGAGCAGGAACGGTCCGAACGGGAGGTGGGTGGTCCATCGGACCCGCCGTGTTGCCAGCAGCCCCAGGCTCACCAGCGCGGACAGCCCGAACGTGAGTAGCAGCCCGAGCACGAGGACGGGCCAGCCGTACCAGCCGAGCAGCGCGCCCACGCTGAGCGCCAACTTGGCGTCGCCCAGCCCGAAGCCCCGACGACCGAGCAGCAGAGTGCTGGCGGCGAAGAACAGCGCCAGACCCGCGCCGGCGGTGACAGCTCGCGCCCACGAGCCCACGCCAGCGTCGGTGAGCGCCGCCGCGCCGAGCAGCAGCCACGTCCCGGCAGCCGCGGGCAGGGTGAGTCGGTCGGGTAGCCGGTGCACGGCCAGATCGACGACGACCGCCGGCAAAGTCCAGCCCAACCACCACACCAGAGCCGGCAGCGCTCCGCGTGGCGGGCCCGCGAGCACGAGCAGCGCCACGGCGGCGAGCGCGGCAACCTCGATCGCGCCCGGCGGCGGCCCGACCCGGGCGTGACACCGGCCGCACCGGCCCGCCGGGCCGAGCGCGGGCCACGGCCTGGTCAGGCTGACCACGGCCCCGCAGGCGTCGCAGCCGGTCCGGCTGGGAGCGTTCGAGGGTACGGCGTGACGCACGACGGCCAGCCGCAGCAGCGGGGTGACGAGCAGGGACGCCAGCACGGACGCGAGCCGGAGCCGACGGGTACCCGTGACCGGCTCCAGCTCGGTGCCCGCAGAGTCGGCCGACGCGGACGGTTGGCCGGGTGGTTCAGCCGTCAGCGCCACGTCGACCCCGCCGAACGTCCGGCAGCCGCCCCGAAAGGTGAACACGGATCGTGACTGAACGTTCGCTCGGGTGTAGCGGATGGCGCGGAAAGGGACGTCTGCCACCGGCGGCTCCCGCCTCGGGCGGGAACCAACGGCGCGCGCCGAGGCGTGACCCGAGGTGCGGGTCGAAGGCCGGCACGCGGGCGGGATGTCCCACTCCCGCAAGGGGCGCAGGGGTCGCGACGGACCGACCCGGGCCGACAGGGCCAGACCGTCGGCACCCCCTCGACCGGTCGCCGTCCGGAGTGCGGCTCGGACACCTGCCACCACCACCCATCATCACGCAGAGTGTTCGGTTGAATTGCCTCTGTTGCATCGGCGATCGTGAGCTTATGCTCGCCCCTTGGGTGTGACGCAAGCCTCACCTCGACGACCGGAGAACACGGGACCTTGCATTTGTAGAAGATCCGCAACGGTGAATGCAGAAGCGAAATGAACGGTCGGATGTACTGATCCGGGCGCGCTTCCGCATGCTCGACAACGGCGTCTCGTCGCCACGTCGGGCGATCACGAGGAGGGTTCGGCGGTGCGCGGACGGCAGCTCGGACGAGCGGCAACCTGCCTGCTGGCGATCGTGGCGGCAGTGACGGTGACCGCCTGCGGCAGCGAGCAGGAAGCGGTCGAACGACCGGCATCGGGGCAGGGCGACGGAGCACGGACGGATACGGGTGCCGAACGCGCCGCGGCGGAAAAGGCGGCGCTCGAGGCGTACTCCGGATATCTCACGGCCTCGCGCACGGCGAGTCGCCGCAGCGATCCGCACGCGCCGGAACTGTCCAGATTTCTCGCAGATCCACTGCTGACTCGGGTGCAATTGTCCATTCGCGACGCTAAGGAGCACGGCGCGATGCGTACCGGGACATTGAGATCCGATCCCACCGTGACGTCCGTCGACCTCGACTCCGACCCGGCCACCGTGGAGATCCAGGACTGCCTGGACGCGACCGGATACCGGCTGGTCTACACCAAGGACCAGAAGATGGTCCCGGGCAGCGGTGGCGGCAGGCACCTGGCCACTGCCACCGCCACCCGCTATCCGGACGGCCGGTGGCTGATCAGCTCCGGTTCCGCGCACCAGGACCAGCCGTGCTGACCCGGCGGGTCCTCGCGGGGGTCGGCCTGGCGATGCTGCTGATGGTCGGCGGGACCCTGCCGGCCGCCGCCGCACGGCGCGCCGGCCCGGGTGTGGAGTGCCCGCCCGGCCAACCCGACTGCAACGTCTGGGACGACGAGCCTGGCCACCCGGGCGACCCCGGCGGTGGTGGAGACAACGGCGGCGGCAACTCCGGTGGCGGTGGCGGCGGCGGTGTCTGCCAGTGGGGCGGCCGGACGATCCCCTGCTACGACGACCTGCTGGGCTGGTTCAACAACGGCGACGGCTGCTACTACAAGCTCGCTGTGCCCCAGCCGTCGGCACCCGAGGGCCAGCAGTGGTACGTGCAGACCTGCAACGGCGGCGCTGTCGGCACGCAGGTCAACGTGCTGCTCGACGGACCGCCAGCCGGCTTCGGCACACCGCCGGACCCGGAGGAGCTGGCCCGTCGGGCCCTCGCGTCGATCAAGCTGCTGCCGGCGCGACTCAAGGTCGCTCCCCGCAAGGACATCGGCCCCGGCCTCGTCGGGCTGCCGGTCTGGATGTGGGCCACCCCGAGCGCCAGCTACTTCGGCCCCCTGAACGCCTCCGCGAGCGACCGTGGACTGACCGTCTCGATCGAGGCCAAGGTCGACCGGATCGTCTGGAGCATGGGCAACGGCGACACGGTCACCTGCACCAAGCCCGGCACCCCGTACGACCCGAAGGGCAGGCGCGCCGGCCGCACCTCACCGGACTGCGGTTACGACCGGGGCTACCCGAAGGCCGGCACCTACCGGGTGGGTGCCACCACGTACTGGACGGTCCGCTGGTGGACCGACAACGGCGTCGAGGGCGACCCGATCGCGCAGACCCGGACCAGCGGCACCGTGCCGGTCCAGATCAGGGAGCTCCAGGTGGTGACCAGGTGAACGCGCCGGTTCTGCGAGCCCCACAGTCACGAATGGAGATCGAACGGTGAGTGTGGCGACGCGTAACGCGACCGGGCCGGTGGACGCGCCGGTCAGCCCGCCGAAGGTGGTCCGGCAGCGCCGCGTCCGCCCCGGGCTGCTGGGTCTCGCCGTCCTCCTGATCGCCCTCGGTGGGCTGGGGGCCGCGTTCGCGGTCACCTCGGTCCGGGCCACCGGTAGCTACCTCGCGGTGGCCCGGCCGGTGGAGGTCGGACGGGAGATCAGCGCGGCCGACCTGATCACCGTGCAGGTCGCCGGCGGCCAGGGGCTGCGCCCGGTGCCCGCCGGACGGCTGGACGAGGTGGTCGGTAAGCGGGCCGCCGTGGCGCTGGTGCCGGGCACCCTGCTCACCCTCGGGCAGATCACCGACGACCCGCTGCTCGGCCCCGGGCAGCAGCAGATCGCGCTCGGTCTGAAGACCGCCCAGGTGCCGGCCCGCCAGCTGCACCCCGGTGACAAGGTGTTGCTGGTCAGCACTCCGGACGACAACGCCACCGGGGCGGCAGCCGCGCCGGGCACCCGGTTCGCCGCCACCGTCATCGACATGGTCACCTCGACGAACGACGAGAAGGTGCTGTACCTGGCGCTCCTCGTCCGGGACGTACCCGCCGTGGTGGCGCTGGCCGCCCAGGAGCGGATCGCCGTCGTGCTGACCGAGGCGGCCTGAACATGGCGATCATCGCGTTGGTGTCGGCGAAGGGGTCGCCTGGCGTGACCACCTCTGCGCTGGCCTGCGCGCTGACGTGGCACCGCCGGCTGGTCCTCGCCGAGTGCGACCCGGCCGGTGGATCGATCCTCGCCGGATATCTGGGCGGTCAGCTGGACGGCCCGCGCGGCATCGGGGAGTTGGCCGTCGGCGAACTGCGCGACGGCAACCTGGAGACGGCGTTCTGGTCCCAACTGGTCGACCTGGACGCGCCGCGCCGGGAACGGCTGCTGCTGCCCGGCCTGGTCGATCCGACGCAGGCCGGCAGCGTCACCCCGCTCTGGCAACGCTTCGCCGACTACTTCAACGCCCTGGACCAGGGCACCCCCGGCTACGACGTGCTTGTCGACTGCGGCCGACTGCACGTCACCGGTCCACCGTGGCCACTGCTGCGGGCCGCCTCGGTGGTGCTGCTGGTGACCCGGGCCCAACTGCCCGACCTGTCCGGGACGCGGGCGGTGGTCACCGCGATCGAGCGGGACTTTGCCGAACACCGGGTGCCGCCGGGCACCCTGCGGCTGCTGCTGGTCGGCGACGGACACGGGCGCGCCGAGATCAGTCGCGGGCTGAAGCTGCCGGTGATCGCCCGGCTGCCGCACGACCCGCGTACCGCAGGGGTGCTCGCCCTCGGCGGGACCGTACGGGCCGGACGGCCGCTGCTGCGCGCGGCGACTGCGCTGGAGGTGCCGATCGGGGCGCTGCTGGAACGCCGGCGGGCACGACTGGCCTGGCCGGTGCAGCAGGGGGTGCCGGATGCGGTTTGAACCCGTCTCCGCCGACCCGCGGCAGCAGCCGCCCGGTGCGACGTCCACCGCGCCGCCGCTGACCCCGACGAACGGCCGGCACCACCACGTGACGCCGATGCCGCAGCCGGCCCCCTCGGCCACGCCGCCACCCGACGCGGCGCCCCGGCCCCGGATGGACTTCCAGGTGGTCCGGGAGCTGCGCCGGGAACTCACCGAACGCCTCACCCTGTGGCAGCGCGGCCGCGAGTTCACCGTCGACGAGGAGGACACCGAGCGGGCTCGGCTGGCCGTCCAGGTGGTCGCCGAGTACGCCGACGCGGTCCGCCGGGCCGGCACACCGATGGCCGCCGGTGAGGAGCGCCTGCTGCTCGACCAGGTGACCGCCGAGCTGGTCGGGCTCGGCCGGCTACAGACCCTCCTGGTCGACGACACCATCGAGGAGGTGCACATCCTCGGCTGTGACCAGGTGCGCATCACCCGGCACGGCGGCGGGGTGGACTGGGGTGAGCCGATCGCCGACAGTGACGCGGAGCTGGTAGAGATCCTCCAGGCGGCGGCGCGACGGGCCGGCGCGACCGAGCGGTCACTGTCTACGGTGAAGCCCACCCTCGACCTGCAACTTCCCGACGGCAGTCGGCTGGCCGCGGTGTTCCTGGTCAGCCACCGCCCGTACGCGGTGATCCGCAAGCACAACACCCTGGACGTGAGCCTCGACGACGTGGCCGGTAGCCGGGGCGACCTGGACGAGATGATCGACCCGTTGCTGCGCGACTTCCTGCGTGCGGCGATGCGCGCCGGGTTGAACATCATGGTCGCCGGGCTGGCCGGCGCCGGTAAGACCACGATCATCCGCGCGTTGATGAACGAGATCCCGCCCGACGAGCCGTACGTGCTGCTGGAGGAGAGCCGGGAACTGCTGCCGGCCCGCCGTCGGGAACGGCACCGGGCGGTGATGAGCTTCGAGGCCCGGGAGGGGCACGGCGAGCGCGGCTTCGACGGCCGCCCGGCGGGCGAGGTGACGATCGCCGACCTGATCCCGCTGTCGCTGCGGATGGGCGTCCTGCGGATCATCGTGGGCGAGGTGCGGTCCCGCGAGATCGTGCCGATGCTCCAGGCGATGACCACCAGCCGGGGGTCGATGTGCACGATCCACGCCCGTACGGCCGCCGGGGTGGGCGAGCGGATCGTCGAGCTGGCGCTGGCCCACGGCCGCGAGATGACCGTCGACCAGGCGCGCCGGATGGCCGGCAATGCCCTCGACCTGATCGTCTACGTCACCGTCGAGGACGAGAGCGCGATCGGCGGGCGCAAGCACCGGTTCGTCTCGCACGTGGAGGAGGTGATCGGAGCCGGCGAGGCCGGACGGATCACCACCACCACCGTCTTCGGCCCCGGTCCGGACGGCCGCGCGGTCCCCCGACACCTGCCCGAACGGGTCCGCGACCAGTTGCTCCGCGTGGGGTACGACGTCCGACTGCTGA
Source organism: Micromonospora sp. NPDC005172 (assembly GCF_040608555.1). Taxonomy (NCBI): domain Bacteria; kingdom Bacillati; phylum Actinomycetota; class Actinomycetes; order Micromonosporales; family Micromonosporaceae; genus Micromonospora; species Micromonospora sp. NPDC005172. The sequence goes on along the minus strand of NZ_JBEXIL010000057.1, from coordinate 4,924 downwards.
CCCGGTGGATCGAGGCGGGCACCGGCGCCTGGCGGCGACCCCGGCAGACCCGACTGGCCCGGCGGTGACCTGATGGGGAACAGCCTGGAGTTGATCGCGGTGGTCTCCGGGGCCGCCTGCGTGGCAGGGCTCCTGCTGGCGGTTGTCGCACTGGTGGGTACCCGTCGACCCGCCGGCCCAGCTCCGGGGGCGGGGCCTGGCCTCAGCCGCCTCTGGCGCGGCTCCGGCGCCACGCCCGCCGAGCGGCGGTCCTACCAGGCGTTGCTGCTCGCGGCGGTGGTCGCCGGCGCGTTGGCGTTCCTGCTCACCGGGCTGCCGGTGGTGGGCCTGCTCGTGGCGGTGGCGGTGCCCGGCACGCCGTGGCTGTTCGCGGTCGGTAAGGCCGAGCAGCGGGCGATCGCCCGGATCGAGGCCGTCGGCGAGTGGACCCGGCGACTGAAGGACGTGTCCGGTACCGGCCAGGGCCTCCAACAGGCAATCATCAGCACGATCGGCAGCGTGCCGCCCGGGATCGAGGACGAGGTACGAGTGCTCGCCGCCCGGTTGCAGGCCGGCTGGCTGGCCCGCTCCGCGCTGCTGGCGTTCGCCGACGAGATCGGCGACCCGGTCTGCGACCAGGTGGTGGCGGCGCTGATCCTGCACCTCACCGACCGGGGCGAACGGCTCGGAGACGTACTCGGGTCCATCGCCGGTGCGGCGTCCGCCGAGGTGGCGACCCGTCGGGAGATCGAGGCCAAGCGCACCCAGCCCCGCTTCGCGGTCCGCTTCCTCACCGGGATGACGCTGGCGACACTGGCGTACGGGCTGGTCAACAGCGAGTACATCAAGCCGTACGGGACACCGGTCGGTCAGGTCGTGATGGCCGCGCTGGGCGCCGCCTTCATCGGCCTGCTGGCCTGGGTCCGCTCGATGAGTCAGCCGCAGCGGCCGGCCCGGTTCCTACCGGCGCCCGACCCCCAGGAGGTCATCGCGTGAGCGTGAGTGGCACCGCGTCCGCAGGAGGCTCGCGGTGATCGTCAACTGGCTCCTCGGCATCGCCGTGTCCGGTGGAGCGGCGATCGGGTTGGGCCTGTTCCTGGTGATCCGCGAGTTGGTGCCGGCCACTCCCGCGCTCGGGCCGGCACTGCGCCGCCTGCACCAACCGCCGGGCACCGGGCGGGTGGCTGCTCCCGCCTCCCGCCGGTTGGACTGGCTGACCGGGCTGTCCCGCTGGCTGCGACCGCCGCACCGGCAGCTCGCCCTGATCGGTCAGACCTCCGAGCAGTACGCGCTGTCGGTGCTGCTGTCCGCCCTGATCGGCCTGGCCGCGCCGACCCTGCTCGTGATGGCGCTGTTCGTCCTCGGCATCTCGCTGCCACTGGCCGTACCGGTGCTCGGCAGCCTCGGCCTGGCGTTGATCGCCGGGCTGCTGGCACACCAGTCGGTGCTGACCAAGGCGAACGCCGCCCGCGACGAGTTCCGTCAGGCCGTGTGCACGTACCTGGATCTGGTGGCCCTGCAACTCTCCGCCGCGCACGGGCCGGTGCAGTCGCTGGAACGGGCCGCCGCCGTCTGCGACGGCTGGGTGTTCGACCGCCTCCAAGAGGCGCTGCGGATCGCCCAGATGCAGATGCACGCGCCCTGGGACGAGTTGCGCGACCTCGCCGACAAGATCGGCATTCCGGAGCTGGGCGATGTCGGCGCGATCATGCGCTCCTCGGGCAGCGAGGGCGCACAGGTGCACGAGACCCTGCGCAGCCGGGCGGACTCGCTGCGCGACCAGATCCGCACCGACGGCCTGGCCCGCGCCGAGGGCGTTACCAGCAAGCTCGACATTCCGGGCGCGTTGCTCGTCTTCGTGCTGCTCGGCTTCGTCGTCTACCCGTTCGTGGTCCGCATCTGAATCGCCCCCCGAGAGAAGGAGTACGCCATGCCCATCCTCACCTACCTGCACGTCGTGCTGACGACGCGCCTCGCCGAACTCCGTCGCGACGGCGAGCGCGGCGACAGCCCGGTACCGACCGCCGTGATCATCATGGGTCTCGTCTTCGTGGCGACCGTCGTCACGGGCCTGGCCCTCGCCCGGGCCAGAGGCTGGATGAACGCCATCCAGGCACCCGCGAACCCGCAGTAACCGGCATGCACCGAGCCGCTTTCCCGAGGTGGCGCCGAGCGGTTCCCGCCGCCCGGCGTCGCCTCGTGGCCGGCGATCGGGAGCGGGGTGCCAACCCGGTGGAGCTGGCCGTGGTGATGCCGCTGATCCTGGTGCTCCTGTTCGCCTCACTCCAGATCGCTGCCGTCTTCCTGGCCCGCTCCACGGCGTTGAACGCCGCCCAGAGCGGGGTCAACGCGCAACGGCGCTACAACGCGTCCGACGGCGCCGGGGTGACCAGCGCCCGCCGGTTCCTGGCCACCACCGGCGGCTGGCTGCTGGGCTGGGAGGCAGGTGGCGGTCCGAACTGTGTGGCGAGCGAGGTCGACGTGACCTGCACGGTGACCGGCCGTTCCCTGTCGGTCGTACCCGGCGTGGACTTCCCGGTCCTGCAAACCGCGCACGGGCCGGTGGAACGGGTGACAGCGCCGTGAGCCGGGCCACCGAGCGGGGCTCGGTCTCCATCGAGGTCGCGGTGCTCGCGCCCGCGTTCATCGCGTTGATGGTGCTGGCCGGCGTGGCCGGACGCAGCGCGGTGGCGGCAGAGACCATCGACGCCGCCGCGCACGATGCGGCCCGCGCCGCCTCGATCTCCCGCACTGCGGCCGAGGCCCGCAGGGATGCGCGTAACGCGGCTCAGCAGCAGTTGGACTGGCGAGGACTCAGTTGCACCGACACTCCGACCCTGACGTTCAGCGGCTCGGTCGGCCGGGAGACCACCAGCTTCGACGAGGCCTACGGCAGCGCGCTCGGCCAGAACGCGACGGTCACCGTCACTGTCGCGTGCCGGGTGTCCTTCCGGGATCTGCGACTCAACGCCGTACCCGGGATGCCCAGCGAGAACCGCATCGAGGCCAGCTTCACCTCCCCACTGGACCGCTACCGGAGTCGACGATGAACGTCCGTACGCTCTCCGGCGACCACGGCCGGGTCAGCATCTTCCTGGCCGTGGCGATGGTCGGCGTACTGGCCATCGTGGGGCTCTCGTTCGACGGCGCGGGCCAGCTCCGCACGCTGCAGCACGCCGACAACCTGGCGGCAGAGGCGGCCCGCGCGGGCGGGCAGGCCATCGACCGCGCCACCGCGATCGAGGGCGGGCCGACGCGGATCGACCAGCCGCAGGCCCGCGTCGCGGTCGCCGACTACCTCTCCGCCGCCGGCACCACCAGCCACACCGTGAGCTTCCCGCGAATCGCCGGGGAGACCGTCGTCCGGGTACGCCTGACGATCACCTACCGCCGCTCGATGCTCGGCCTGTTCGGCCTGGCCGACCAGGTCACCGTCACCGGTGAGGCGACCGCGCGGGCCATCACCACAGGCCCAGCCCCGGCCCCATAGGAAGGAAGGCAGCCATGTCCGCATCGGGTCGGTCCGTCGTACGGCGGACGGGACGCGTCCTCACCGGCCTCGGCGCGCTCGTCGTGCTCTGCGCTCTGGTGGCGGGTGCGCCGATCGCGTTGCTCGCCTTCGCCGGCAATCCCCTGCCCGACCATCTGCCCACTCTCGCCGAGGTGGGAACCGTCCTGACCAGCCGGGACGACGGGCAACTCTTCCTGCGGGCCCTGGCGCTCGCCGGTTGGTTCGGCTGGGCCACGTTCACCTTCTCGGTCCTCGTCGAGTTGGTCGCGCAGATCCTGCGCCGGCCGGCGCCCAAGCTGCCCGGAATGAGCCGCCAGCAAAAGGCCGCCGCCGCGCTGGTCGGTTCGGTCGCCCTGGTCCTCGCGGCCAGCCCGGCCGCCGCCAGCGCCGCGGCGATCTACACCGGTCCGGCGTACGCCCAGTCGAGCACGTCGACGAGCGCCGCCCGACTGCCCGAAGGTGGGCCGCTCGGGCTGGCCGGGAGTGGGCCGCTCGGCCTGGTCGCGCCCGGCAGCCCGAGCGCTGGTGAGCAGGCGGCGCCGGTGTATCGCGTGGCGCGCGGCGACTATCTCGGCGAGGTGGCCGAGCGGTACCTCGACGAGTTCGACGACTATCGACAGCTCGCCAAGCTGAACCGGCTGGACGACCCGGATCGGATTCGTCCCGGCCAACTGCTCCGGCTGCCGGCAGAGGCCGCCGACCAGGGCGCTCACCCGCACGCCACCGGCAAACTCGTCGGCCGGCCCGCCGCGCCCAAGCCACCGGCTCAGCGACCGGCACCCGAGCAGACCGCGCCGGAGCAGACCGCGCCGGCACCCCCCGGCGGTACGGAGTCGACAGGTCAGGTGCCCTCGATGACCGTCGGCGCGGCTCGGGCCGGAACCACCGACCGGGTGAACCGACCGCTCGCGGTGTCCGCCGTGCTGGCCGTCGCGAGCATCGTGGGCGCACAGATCGGCGCGGTTCTCGGGCTGCGCCGCCGCTCCGCCACCGCCGGTGCCACCCCCCGGTTGGTCGCGGCTGCCCGCGCACCCCGGCGCGGCGCGGATCGCAGTGGCGGCAGCCCCCGCGGCGCTCGGAGCGGCGGCAGCTCCCAGAGCGGTCGCAGTGGCGGCAACTCCCGCAGCGGTCGGAGCAGCGGTGCCGCCTGGGCTGCCAGCCGTGCGGCCGCCGCCACCGAGAGCACAGCGCCGCCGACCGGTGGCCCGGCCGCGAGTGCCGAACCGGGCTGGACCGGTGAGCAGGACTGGACGGGTCGTGACCAGCGCGGACTGCCCGCCGGCGGACCCGGCTGGGATGCCGTGCCGGATGAGCCGTCGAGCGGGCGGCACCGACGGAGCTGACCGGTCGCGCGCCGGCACGAGGCGGCGAGTGGCGGCGCGCGGCGGCGAGTGGCGGCGCGCGGCGGCGCGCGAGAGCGGAAGTGAGTCGTGT
>NZ_JBEXIL010000056.1:0-40291 GCF_040608555.1 Micromonospora sp. NPDC005172 | reverse complement strand
AGCGACCGACCCAACCGGCCGATCATCACGAACAGGTCGATGAAGTCCGGCTTCGCGGCCAACAACTCACTGAACTCGTCACAAATGATCAACAAGCTCGGCATCGGCGCCAGCGGCTCCCCCGCCGCCCGCGCCTTCTCGTACTCGAACCGCGAGACGTAGTTACCCGCCGCCCGCAGCAACTCCTGCCGCCGCACCATCTCACCGGCGAGCGCGTCACGCATACGGTCGACCAGCGGCAACTCGTCAACCAGGTTCGTGATCACCGCGCTGGTGTGCGGCAACGCCTCCAACGAGGCGAACGTCGCGCCACCCTTGAAGTCCACCAGGACGAAGTTCAGCTCCTCCGACGGGTGGCGCGTCGCCAGCGCCGCGACGATCGTCCGTAGCAACTCGCTCTTGCCGGAGCCGGTCGCGCCGATGAGCAGGCCGTGCGGTCCCATCCCCGCCCGGGCCGACTCCTTCAGGTCCAGCACGACGGGCTGCCCGTCCAGCTCGAACCCGATGGGTACCCGGAGGTGCTGCTCCGAACTCGCGGTGGCGGCAGCGCCCTCGAAGGCCGCAAGCGCTGCGTAGTCGGCGAATCCGAGGATCTCCAACGCCTCGTCCCGGGACTCCCAGGCGGCTCGCGCACCCGAGGAGTCCCGGGACACCGGCGGCAGCCCCCACGCCTGGGCGATCATGGAGATCATCGGCGTCGCGCCGTTGGAGACCGCGACGCCGAACTCCGCACCGAGGTCGGGGTCGACGTCGGTCACGGTCAACTCGGGAAGGGCGATGCGGAACGTGCGCCGCCCCTGGATGGCCCAACCGGGCATCGACAGAGGCAGGCGGGCGGCATGGTCCGGGTCGACCCTCGACTCCCGCGGATCCGACAGGCGGGTCTCGATCCGCAGCTGCGGCAGCTCGATCAGCTCCTGCGGAATGGACCGCCAACTGCGCTCGACCACAGCGAGGTGGAACCCGTACCCCAGGCCCTTGTTGGCCAGCTCGACGACCCGCCCGGTGAAGTCGGGTTGCAGCGCGACGAAGTCCTGCCATCGGTCCACGACGAGGAAGATGTCCGGCTGCGGGCCCTCGTCCAGGCTGCCGCGTCGCGCCCGGAGACTGGCCGGTGACTCCAACTCGTGCTCACGGAACAGGCGCTTGCGTCGCAGCACGTCGTCCTCGAGCTGGCTCAGCAGCTTGCCCAGCTCGACCACCTGGTCGTCGCCCAGGACCGTCTCGACGTGCGGCAGCTTCCGCATCGGGCCGAGCCAGTTGCCACCCGATTCGAGGCAGTGGAACACGACCTCGTCGGCCGAGTGGGTGAGCGCGAGCCCACTGATGATCGTACGGAGCAGGGTGGTCTTACCCATCCCGGGACGCCCCACGATCAGCAGGTGCCCCTCCGACGAGGCGAGATCGAGCGTGACCGGTTCCCCGCTCGGCTGGTCGAGGCGATGGCGCAGGCCGACCGGCACCGTGAGCGGCCCACGCTGACGCCACTCGACGGCGCACAGCTTCACGTCGTCCCGGGCCCGCAACGGGCCCAGCAGATCACCGAGACGCGGATCCCGAGGGTCGCGCGGATCGCGCGGCCGGTGATGGCCGTCGCGGGACAACGCGATGTGCACCTCGCTGCTCGCGCGGCCGAACTGGCACGGCGACTGCTCGGTCGTCCGCTTGGGCAGCTCCAACTGCACGTACCGCCACAGGTCCTCGGGGGTGATCCGGCCCCGACCGGTCAGGTCGGCGGCGCCGGTGCTCAGGCCCTCGATGATCGTCTCGGTGAAGGCGGAGCGTTGCCGGGGCGTGGCGGCCGTTGCCGGTTGCCCGTCGACGGCGCGCTCGACGGCGTTCGTCGCGGTGATGACGTAGCGGCCGTCACCGGTCTTCAGCTCCCCGTCGAGATCGAGATCCGCCGGAGACTTGGCCTGGTCGAAGGCACCGCTGTAGCAGCAGTCGAGCAGGAGGACCGAACTGGCGGCCTCGGACTCGTCGAGCAACTCGTGCACGAAGGACGCGGATATCGACGTCGACGACAGGCAGTCGACCTCGGTGTTGGCGACCGCCAGGTAGAGCCGGCCCCGCTTGCCGCGGCGGATACCGTGCCCGGAGAAGTAGAGCAGGATCAGGTCTTCCGGCCCGGCGCTGCGCAGCATCGTCTCCATGGTGCGCTCCACCGAGCTCTTCGACTCGTTCTCCAGCAGCACCGTGCGGTCGAAGGCCCCGATGTTGGCGTCGGCCAGCAGACTCTGCAGGTCACGAGCCTCCTCTCGCGGCGCGTAGAGGTCGGCCAACGAGTCGTCGATGTAGCGGTCGTTGGCGATGAGCAGAGCCAGGCGCTGTCCCATCGTCTACCTCCCGTCACCGCCGCGGCGCTCGCCCGGGGCGATCACGGCCTGCTCGGAGCCGGACGAGGCGAGGGCCGCGTCGGGCCGGTGCGGCGTCCGGATGATCCGCGCCAGCTCGGCGACGAGGAGTGGATCGTCGATCCGGGTGCTTCCCGTGATCACCAACTCGGTCTCGCCGCTGCGTACGGTGATCGACCGCGCTCTGGTCCGTTCGGTGTAGGCGATCGCGACCTGGACGATCGCGCGCATCGTGGTGGCCGAGAAGAGACCACCCACCACCAGCATTCCCAGCTCCCACGCCTCGGGTGACTTCGTCCCCGGACCGGGTACGGGACCGGACGCCGGGGTCACCCGTATCCGGGAGACCGCCCGCAGGTCCTCGGCGAGCCCCTGGGTGAGGGTGTCGAGTCGTTCGGCGGGCATCGGGTGCTCCGGTTCCACGACCATCGTCAGCTCCACCGTCGCCACCCCTTCCGGCACCCGTCCGCCCACCCTCCACATTCAACACCAAGCCGGCACCTCGCTCATTCCCCGAACAGGAGCGGCGGCCCGTGGGCCCGGACGACGGGGGGCAGATCCACCGACGGTCGTCTATGGACAGGGCGGCCTGTTAACGCTAACGTAACGACGGCCGTTGATAACTGACCGTCACTAGGCCCTCTACCTGCTGGTCCTGGTTGCGCGGTCGACGTCGTTCGCGGCGCGGGCAGGTGGAGCGTGGCCGGCACGGGACGGCCCGAGATCACCACCGGGCGACCCGCGCCGAGGGCCGGACGATGGATGCCTGACCACGGGCGCCCCCGGGTCGGCATCACCCCCTGCGGCCAGGAGCCGTGGTCGTCCATCTGCCCCCGCGCGTCTGCTCCACACCACAGCCACCGTCACCGCCGACCGCCGCGCCCCCGGGCCGGGTCGTGGGCGGCGACCGTAACGCCGCGTACCCGTCTCCCGTGGTCCGCCGACCACACCGTCCGCACGCGCCTGCCCGGCGCCGGACAGCTCGGGAATCGCCGTACGCGCCCGCGGACCGGGCCACGTCCCGCCGTTCCCCCTGCTCAGAGTCCGGGCCCGAGCAGGGGGAACGGGTCGCGGTCCAGCACACCCCCACCTCTCACCGTCAAGGAGAGCACGTGCGACTCAGACAACTCCGCCACCGGCGTCCGGCGCTCGCCGCCGTGGCCGCCACACTCGTGCTCACCGGCGCCGCCACCATCCAGACCGGCGCCTCGGCGGCCGCGGCCGGGTGCCAGGTCACCTACGCGGTCAACTCGCAGTGGCAGGACGGCTTCGGTGCCAACGTCACCATCACCAACCTGGGGGACGCCGTCAACGGATGGCGACTGACCTGGAACTTCGCCGCCGGTCAGACCGTCACCCAGCTCTGGAACGGCAGCTACACACAGGCGGGTAGCCAGCTCACCGTCACCAACGTCGCCTACAACGCCAGCATCCCCACCAACGGCAGCACGAGCTTCGGCTTCAACGGCAGTTGGACCGGCAGCAACCCGACGCCGACCTCCTTCGTCCTCAACGGCACGACCTGCAACGGCGTGGTGGACCCGACCACGCCGCCGCCGACCACGCCGCCGCCCACCACGCCACCGCCCACCACGCCACCGCCCACCACGCCGCCACCGACGACGCCACCACCCACCACGCCGCCGCCGACGACTCCGCCACCCACCACCCCGCCGCCGACCACGACACTGCCCTGCGACATCTACACGGCGGGCGGCACTCCCTGCGTCGCGGCGCACAGCACCACCCGCGCCCTGTACGCCTCCTACAACGGCTCGCTCTACCAGGTCCGCCGTTCGTCGGACAACACCACCCGCAACATCGGCGTGCTCAGCGCGGGCGGGCGGGCCAACTCCGCGACCCAGGACAGTTTCTGCGCCAACACCACGTGCGTCATCACGGTGATCTACGACCAGTCGGGGCGCGGCAACAACCTCGGCTACCAGGGAGCCGGGGGCATCGGGGGCGCCGTACAGCCCGCGGTCGCGACCCGGGAGTCGTTGACTGTCGGCGGAAACAGGGTCTACTCGCTCTACATCAACGGCAACAGCAGCTACTGGCGTGACGGGCACCTGACCGGCGTCCCGACCGGTGCCGCACCCGAGGGCATGTACATGGTCACCAGCGGTACGCACGTCAACAGCGGCTGCTGCTTCGACTACGGCAACAGCGAGACCACCCGCCGCGCCGACGGCCGAGGCACGATGGACGCCATCTACTTCGGCACGAGCTGCTGGTTCGGTGGCTGCTCGGGCAGCGGCCCCTGGGTGCAGGCCGACCTGGAGTGGGGACTGTTCCCGGGCGGCAGCAGCTCGTGGAACCCCAACCAGCGGGCATTCAACAGCAAGTTCGTCACCGCGACGCTGAAGAACAACGGCACGACGCGCTTCGCCATCAAGGGCAGCAACGCCCAGTCCGGAAACCTCTACACGCTCTGGGACGGCTCGCTGCCCTCGGGCTACAACCCGATGAGGAAGCAGGGCGCCATCATCCTGGGCAGCGGTGGCGACTGCTGCATCGACAACTCCAACCAGAGCGTCGGCACCTTCTACGAGGGCGCCATGGTCGCCGGCTACCCGTCCGACGCGACCGAGAACGCGGTGCAGGCGAACATCGTCGCCGCCGGCTACCGCTGAGAGTGCGTGGCCGCCGCCGCAGCGCACGACGGCGGCCACGAGCGGGCGCACACGCCCACACGGCCCGGCCCGGGAGTGGTCCCGGGCCGGGCCGCGCGAGGCATTCAGGCCGCGCGCCCGCCCGCATTCATCGGGTACGACCTCAGCCGCGCGTCCACTTCTGACTGTTGCCGCCGTTGCAGGCGGCGAGCACCACCTGGGTGCTGTTGGCCGTCCCACCGGCGTTCGGCGAGAGGCACAGACCGGACTGCACACCGGTGACGGAGCCGTCGGTGTTGAGGTTCCACTGCTGGTTGGTTCCACCGGTGCAGTCCCAGATGATCACCCGGGTTCCCGCGGTCGTCCCAGCGCCCTCGGCGTCGAGGCACTTGTTGCCGTACACCTGGAGCTGCCGGCTCGCGGTCGCGGCCCACTGCTGGTTGACGCCGGAGTTGCAGTCCCACAGCGCCACCTGGGTGCCGTTCGTCCGGGACTGCGCCGGGACGTCCAGACAGCGGCTGGCGGCGGAGTTGCGCAACGGACCGGTCGTGCCGCCCGGGGGCGTGGTCGTCGGGGGCGTGGTCGTCGGGGGCGGCGTCGTCGCGCCGGTGGTGTCGAAGCCGAGGAACCGGATGGCCTGCGCGGCGTCGAACGGGATGGAGTGGCCGTAGCCCTGGAAGCTGATCGCCTCGACCGGCGCGGTGCCGCCGGTGCCCCCGTAGCGGGTGCGGGTGGCACTGGTCTGCGGGTAGTCGGTGTAGCTCGGGGTCTGGGAGACACCCTGCACGTTGGTCCACTGCTTGATCTGCTCGCCGAAGTTGACGTAGCTCAGCGTGGTGTCCGTGGTGCCGTGCCAGATCTGGAACCGGGGACGCTTGCCCGTGTAGCCGGGGTACGCGTTGCGCACCAGATCGCCCCACTGCTGCGGGGTTCTGACGATCCGCCCGCCGGAGCACTCGCTGTTCCACTCGGCGCCGTTCGTGGTGGCGAAGCAGCCGAACGGGACGCCGGAGGAGCTGACTCCGGCGTTGAACAGGTCCGGGTAGAGACCGACCATGACGTTGGTCATCATGGCGCCCGAGGAGAAGCCGGCGACACCGACACGGTCCGGGTCGACCGGGTAGCGGCTCCGGACGTAATCGATCATGGACTTGAGGCCGACCGGGTCGCTGCCACCGTCACGCCGCAGAGCCTGCGGGGAGGAGACGTCCCAGCACTTGCTGCTCCGGGTGACGGACGGGTAGATCACGATGTAGCCGTAGCGGTCGGCCAGCGTGCTGAGTCCGAACCCGCTGTGCACGGCCGGGCCGCTGCCGGTGCAGTAGTGCAGGGCGAGCAGGAGAGCCGGGCGGGCCGCCACCCGGTCCGGCACGTACAGGTGCATCTGCAGGTTCGTCGGATTGGTGCCGAAGTTGGTCACCTGGGTGAGCGTCGCGGCCGACGCCGGGGTGGCGACCGTGACCACGGCCGTCATCGTCGCCAGAGCCGTCGCCAGTGCGGCGGCCAGCAGTGCGAACCTCGTTCTCATGGGCGGTTCCTTCTTGGTTGGTGGCAGCGGGGTGGTGGAGGTGCCGCACGGGAAGGACGTCCGGACCGGTCGTCCGGGAGACGTCCACGGGGGCGTGCGACGTCGGCCGCGCGTTGCCGGCGGCTGTTGACAGGTCCTGAAGCGACGTCCACATGCCCTGGGGGACGTCGGGAGTGCGAGGTCCGAAGCGGTGGCTCGCCCGGTGAGCCGTCGATGCTGTCGTCCTCGACATCGACTGTGAGCGATAACATCCTGTTCGTCAAGCCGTGTCGAAGGTGGCGTGAGCGCTCGACCGGCGCGCCTGTCGAGGTGTCAGCCCGCGCGGCGACGCCGATCGGCGGCAGGCATCATGTCGGCGTGAACTCAACCCTGGCCGCTCTGCTCGGCTCCGCGATCACCGCCTTCGCCTCACTGCTCGTGGTGTGGGTGCACAGCCGGGTCAAGCGGCGGCAGCGCGAGCGGGCCGAGCTTCAGCGGGCGTACGTCCTGGTGCTGTCCGGCGCGCTGCGCCTCGCGCACAAGGCCGAGGCGTTGCGGCAGACCGGGTACTGGCGGTCGGGTCTGCCGGAGGCGGGCAACGGCCTGCTCGGCGGGCACAAGCCGCTGGGGCCGATGGCGCTGCACGACTGGCTGACCCGGGACATGACCACCGTGGAGGCCGCCTGGTCGGAGATCTGGACGCGCGCGGACCAGGACGGCGTCGCTCTGGCCAACGGGCTCATGACCGCGTACAACGCCGTACTGGCCGCCGCGTTGCAGGCCAGCGGCAGGGAACCGTTCGAGGCGTCGGACGAGATGACCATCGCCAGCCGCCGCCTCGGCGAGGCACGTCGGCACCTCGCCCTGCACGCCCGCCGGGTCGTCAAGCTGGGCCCGCGCGACATCGACCTGTTCACCGAGCGCGAGCACGGCGTACCGGTGGGCTGACGTCCCGCGCGGTCGGCGCCGACGGGTCACCGGGCCGGTCGGGGACGTCGACGCGGACAGCGCCTGTCGCGAAAGGGCCGCCACCGTCCGTGACGGTGGCGGCCCTTTGGTGCGTCGGACGTCAGCGCCGCTCGGGTGCGACCTTCGACGCGGCCTCCGTGGATACCTGGTCGATCGCGGGTGCCCCGTCGACCGCGTCGGCGGCCACCGCGACCGACGTGGCCGCGTCCGGCAGGTCGAGACTGGTCCGCAGGGTCACCGGCCTGAGCAGGAGCGCGGCGATGACGCCGACCACCCCGATGGCCGCCGAGATGAGGAAGATGTGTCCGGTGGCGTCGCCGTACGCGGCCCGCACGATGTGCTGAACCCCGTCCGGCAGCGCGGTGATGTTGAGGTTGCTGTCGCCGCCACTGCCGGAGGTGGGGATACCGGCGGCGGTCAGGTCGCGCGTGATCTGGTCGGTGACCCGGTGGGCGAGCACCGCACCGAGCACCGAGACGCCGACGGCGCCGCCGAGTGACCGGAAGAACGCGACGCTGGAGCTGGCCGCGCCGATGTCCTTGAGGGCCACCGTGTTCTGGACGGCGAGGACGAGGTTCTGCATGGTCATGCCGACGCCGGTGCCGACGATGAACATGCCGATGCCGACCAGCACGAGAGACGTCTCGTGGTCGATGGTGCCGAGCAGGCCGAACCCGGCGACGAGGATGATCGAGCCGGCGACGATGTACGGCTTGATCCGGCCGGTCCGGGTGATCAGCCGGCCGGCGATGATCGAGGAGCCGAGGACACCGGCCATCAGCGGGATGGTGAGCAGGCCGGCCTCCGTCGGGCTGTAACCGCGGCCGATCTGGAAGTACTGACCCAGGAAGACCGCGCCGCCGAACATGGCCATGCCGACCGCGAGGCTGCCCAGGATGGCCAGGGCGGTGGTGTGCTGACGCACGATGCTGAGCGGGACGACGGGCTCGGCCGCCCGCGACTCGACCCAGACCGCCAGGGCGAGCAGGAGGAGTGAGCCGACCACCATTGCCGCGCTCTGCCACGACACCCAGGCGAACGAGCTGTCGACGAAGGAGATCCAGATCAGCAGCACGCTCACGCCGGCGGCGATCAGGCTCGCACCCAGGTAGTCGATCTTGACGTTGTCCCGCCGGAACGTCGGTAGGTGCAGGGTCACCTGGAGCAGGATCAGCGCGACGACGGCGACCGGCACCCCCACGAAGAAGCACCAGCGCCAGCCGAGCCAGGACGTGTCGACGATGAGTCCGCCGAGCAGCGGGCCACCGACTGTCGCCACCGCCATGACGCCGCCGAGGTAGCCGTTGTAGCGACCCCGCTCGCGCGGCGGGATCATGGCGGCGATCGCCACCTGGACGAGCGCCTGGAGGCCGCCGACCCCGATGCCCTGGAACGCGCGGGCCGCGATGAGCTGACCCGCGCTCTGCGAGAAGCCCGCGATGACCGAGCCCAGCAGGAAGACCACGATGGCGACCTGGATGAGGAGCTTCTTGTTGAACAGGTCGGCCAGCTTGCCCCAGATCGGGGTGGTGGCCGTCGCGGTGAGCAGGGTGGCGGTGACCACCCAGGTGTACTGGGTCTGGGAGCCGTTCAACGCGCCGATGATCTTGGGAAGCGCGGTCGAGACGACTGTACTGCTCAACATCGCGACGAAGAGCACCAGCAGCAGACCGCTGAGCGCCTCGAGGGTCTGCCGATGGCTCATCGGCTCGGCGCCGGCCGTGGTGGTGGGTGCGCTCATCGCGCGGCCTCCCGCTTGTCGTGGGTTCCGAAACGACAACCAGGAGTACGCGGATGACGTGCAGCGGGCATCCGCACACCTGAGTTGGTTGCCTCACGCAAGCATCTACCGATCTTGCCCATTCGGCAAGTTTGCCCATTGAGAAGCCGATCACTCGACGTACGCTGACGGCGATGGACGAGATCACCGGCCTGCGGGAGCGCAAGAAGGCAGCCACCCGCCTCGCCCTGCACGAGTCAGCCCTGCGCCTCGCCGCCGAGCAGGGCCCCGACGGCGTGACGGTCGAAGCGATCGCCGACGCCGCCAACGTCTCCCGGCGGACGTTCTCGAACTACTTCTCCAACAAGGAGGAGGCGCTCTTCTACGGCGACACGCTGCGCCTGCGCCGACTGTTGCAGTTGGTGCGTGAGCGGCCGGACGGCGAGCCGCCGTGGACCGTGTTGAGCCGGGCGGCCGAGCACTTCACCGCGGAGACGTCGCGCGAGCGCGACCACGGTTGGCTGACCCGACGTCGACAGTTGCGCGGGCATCCGGGCCTGGCCGCGCACCAGGTCGCGGCGTACACCGCGATCGAGCGCGAGTTGGCCGCCGAGCTCGCGCAGCGTCTCACCGGTGCGGAGGTGGCGCTGCGCGCCCGCCTGTTGACCGCTACCTTCCTGGCCGTCCTGCGCGTCGCCATCCAGCACTGGATCGACCACCCGGGCCACGACCTGCTGGAGATCGTGCGAACCGCGCTCAGCGAGGTCGCTCCCCCGCCGGCCGCAGGGCCGGCGGGGGAGCCGAGGTCCTGATCGGCGTCAGCGGTAGCCGGCGCCCACCACATTCGCCTGGACCGCGTTCTCGGTCGCGTCGGACGGGTAACCCGCGACCATGGCCCCTTCGTAGAACGTTCCGGCGCTCAGGTTCGCGCCTCCGTCGGGCTTGCAGCAGTCGCCGCCGCTGCCCAGGATGATCGCGCCCTGCTTCTTCATCGGGCTGTAGCCGGACGGCAGGGAGCCGTCCCACAGCGTGTAGAGGCTGCCCGACTGCGCGTCACTGCCCTTCATCGCGAAGCGGGACGTGCCGTTGTTCTTCAACGTCGCCGTGACGAACTTGCTGGTGAACGCCCGCTGGTTCGGGTTCCACGAGCTGCTGCCACCCGGGAACAGACCCCACTCCAGGTCGGCCTGCACCCACGGACCGCTGCCGGAGCAGCCACCGAACCAGCACTGCTTGCCGAAGTTGATGGCGTCCATCGCGCCAGCGGCGTCGGCCTTACGCGTCGTCTCGCTGTTGCCGTAGTCGAAGCAGCAGCCACTGTTGACGTGCGTACCGCTGGTGACCATGTACATGCCCTCCGGCGCCGCACCGGTCGGTACGCCGGTCAGGTGCCCGTCACGCCAGTAGCTGTTACCCGGGTTGATGTAGAGCGAGTACGCCTTGGTGCCGCCCACCGTCAGGGACTCGGTGGTCGCGGTGGCCGGCCTGCTCTGCGGCGAGCCCGGAACCACGCTCGACCCCTGGTACCAGAGGTCGTTGCCGCGCCCGGACTGGTCGAACACGACAGTGATCACGCAGGTCGTGCCGGAGCAGAACGAGTCCTGCGTCGCCGCGTTGGCGGTGCCGCCCGTGCCGGTCAGACCGATGTTGCGGGTGGTGTTGTCCGACGAGCGTCGGACCTGGTAGAGGTTGCCGGCGTACGCCGCGTAGAGGGCTCGCGTCGTGCTGTGGGCCGCCACGCACGGGGTGCCGCCGGAGGCGTAGATGTCGCACGGGCGCGCGCCGCTCGGCGGTGGGGTCGTCGTCGGTGGGGTCGTGGTCGGTGGGGTCGTGGTCGGCGGAGTCGTGGTCGGTGGGGCGGTGGGCGAGGTCCACTGTTGGTTGGCGCCGCCGTTGCAGGCCCAGAGGATCAGCTTGGTGCCGTTCGCGGTGGCCGCGCCGTTCGCGTCGAGACACAGCCCCGACTGCACACCGGTGATGGTGCCGTTGCTGTTGACGTTCCACTGCTGGTTGGTCTGGCCGTTGCAGTCCCAGATGATCGCCTGCGTGCCGTTGGTGGTGCCTCGGCCGGACGCGTCCAGGCACTTGTTGCCGTACACCGAGAGCTGCTTGCTCGACGTCCAGGTCCAGGTCTGACCGGCCGCGCCGTTGCAGTCCCACAGCTGGGCCTGAGTGCCGTTGGTCGTGCTGGAGTTGGGAACCTCGACGCATCGACCGGACGGGACGCCGACGATCGTGGTGCTCTGCCCGGGCACGATGGCCGCCGCCATGGCGGCGGCCTCCGCGGCGGACGACGAGGCACCGGCCGTCGCGCCGACGGTGACGAGGACGAGGGCGCCGGCCACCGCGCCGGCCAGGACGGCCAGGCGCGGGAGGCGACGTCTCGGGATGGGTTCGTGGGCCAGGCCGGGCCCGGAGGGGGACGGGGTACGCACGGGATGCTCCTGGAGAGTCGTGGCAGCGCATGGGGTGTGCCGACGCGCCGCGGAGGTGGTGGCGGGGCTGGCGAATCGATTCGTGACGATCGTATGAGCGCGTTTTGATCAGTGTCAATGAAAGCCCGGTCGACGGGATTCCGGCGGTGGCCGCCCGTGCCGGCGGCCACCGCCGGGGCTCGCGTGCTGCCTACCGCCCCCAGATCCGCCAGGTCTGGTTCAGCGGGCTGCCCTGGCTGACGGCGTTGCAGGGCCACTGGATGACCGACGCGCGGGCCGCCGTGGAGACCCCGTTGACGTCGACGCACTTGCCACTGTGCCGGGCCACGAGTTGGTAGTCGTGCGCATCGTTGCCGGAGTAGGTCACCTTCCGGAGGGCGAACTGCTGGTTCGTGGCGTTCTGGCAGGTTCGCTGGATGACCGCGGCGGAGTTGGCGGTGGAAGCACCGCTGACGTCGAGGCACTTGCCGCTCTGCTGGTTGACCACCGTGTACGTGTTGGCCACGCCGGCGACCGGCTGGAAGTTCCAGAGCTGCTGGTCACCGCCCTCGCAGTAGAACTGCTGCTGCGCGTTGCCGTCGGCGGTGCTCAGGTTGGTGTTGTCCAGGCACTGCTGCGAGTGCTGGGCGACCGCCACCGACTGGAAGCCGGCGTCGGAGGGCGGCAGCAGGGTCACCGTGTACGTGTCGTTCTGGTTGCCGTACGGCAGCGTCACCGTGGCGTTGTTGTTGGACAGGTTGACGACGGTGTTCGAGACCGTGACCGGCCCCTGCACCGCGCCACCGTTGTTGTACGGGATGCGCTGCGTGAGCACCCGCACCTGGTTGTTCTGCACCACGCCACTCGTCGTGTCGAGACGTTGCAGGTTGACGGCCAGGTTCCCGGTCGTACGACCGCCGCCGACCAGGACCTTCGCCACCCCGCTCGCCTTCGTGGCGTACGCGTCGTAGGACTGGCTGCCGGTCACCGCCACGATCTGCCCTGCCTGGGAGGCGTAGTAGCGGTAGACCCACCACTCCCCCTTGGGCTGGTGCTGACCGGCCGAGTTGCGGACCAGCAGGTTGCCGAGGTCGTTGTGCAGGTTGCCGGCGCTGGCCCAGTTGGCCCGCAGACCGTCCGCCCCGGCGCGCTCCAGGCGCGAGATGTACCAGGCGCCGTCGGCGGGGTTCTGCTCGTTGGACGCCCCGTACTCGTTGATCTGGTAAGGACGGGGATGCGGGATGCCGCGCGGATCGAGTGTGGCGTTGGCGGCCGCGACGTTGGCGACCGGGTCACCCGGCAGGGAGTGCCAGCTGATGATGTCCGGCACGGTGTTCGTCGAGCGGACGAAGTCGAGGTACTGGTTCCAGAACGCGTGCGAGGTCGACGGCACGCAGGCGCAGCTCGGCCCGACGATGAGCTGGTTGGGGAACTCCGTGCGGAGCCGCTGGTACGTGCGTCGCCAGAGTTCGAGGTACTGGGAGATCGGCCGGTTCCAGAAGATGGTGATGTTGGGTTCGTTCCAGATGTCCCACTGCACGGTCAGCCCGGACGCCCGGACGTCGCCGATGACGCGGTTCAGGAAGTTGTCGTAGTCCGTCCAGTTGCCGTTGTCGCCGGGAAAGCGCGAGATGCCGGCGCCGTCGGCACCCCACAGGTCGTGCGGCAGCAGGATGAACTGCCC
Source organism: Micromonospora sp. NPDC005172 (assembly GCF_040608555.1). Lineage (NCBI taxonomy): Bacteria > Bacillati > Actinomycetota > Actinomycetes > Micromonosporales > Micromonosporaceae > Micromonospora > Micromonospora sp. NPDC005172. The sequence goes on along the minus strand of NZ_JBEXIL010000056.1, from coordinate 27,028 downwards.
GCCGAGGGCGGCGGTCCGGCGCGCCTGGGCGAGGGTGGCGTTCCAGCGGCGGTCGTAGTTTCCGCCGACCCAGCCACTGCCGGGCAGTTGCGCGCCGCCGGCCCGCATGTAGCGGAAGTTGACGTCGCGGTAGAAGTGGTCGGGTGGGCCACTGGCGTTCTCGGTCATGCCGTAGATCCAGCCGGACGCACGGTAGGTCGGCGTGCCGGTGGTCGTGGAGAAGTTCACGCTTATCGACTCGTCGGCGGCCTGGGCGGGGGACGCGGCGACGGTGACGGCCGTGGTGGCGGCGAGCAGGCCGACGACGAGTCGGGCGACGAGCGCGTGCGCTCGGCCGGGCCTGCTGCGGGACGGGGTTTTCACGGGCGGCTCCTTGGTGGGGCGCGGGGACGCTCTCCGGAGGGCTGCGCTTGCGAATCGATTCGCTCGGATCGTAGGTCGGAGACTCACTCATGTCAATGAGATGACGCTCCGGTGAAGCGGCTGTTTCCCAGCGCTACCTGACGGGCGTGGCAACCACCCTTGACCTCCGAGCGCGGACGGTCCTATCTTCGTGCGAACCGTTTCGTCGAATCGGTTCGCCTCATGGTCGGACGTGCTCCGGCCCGCGACGGTCAACCCACGACACCCCACCACACGATCGAGTTGAAGTGAGGCAGCACATGACACGACTCAACCGACGGCGGCGACTGGCCGCCGTGGCCCTGATAGCACTCGCCGCCGTGACGACCAGCGCCTGCTCGTCGTCGTCCGGGGGCTCCGGCGGCGACGACGGCGGCGCCTACCTCGTCTGGGACCCGTACCCGCAGTTCGCCGACGACTCCGACTGGGTCGCCCTGCTCAAGAAGTGCGGAACCTCGGCGGGCGTGACGGTCGAGCGGACCGGCTACGACACCACCGACCTGACCAACAAGGCGCTGCTCGCGGCCCAGCAGGGCAACTCGCCGGACGTGCTGATCGTCGACAACCCGGTCATCTCGACCCTGGCCGAGGCCGGCGCGCTCACCACGACCGAGGAGAACAAGCTGGACACGTCGAGCATGGAGAAGAACCTGCTCGGCGCCGGCCAGAGCGCCGGCAAGACGTACGGGGTGCCGATCGGCGCCAACACCCTCGCGCTCTACTACAACAAGGACCTGCTGACCGCCGCCGGCGTCGACCCGGCCTCGGTCACGGACTGGACGTCGCTGACCACGGCTTTGACGAAGGTCAAGGCCAAGGGCAAGAAGGGCATCACCTTCTCCGCGATCGGCACCGAGGAGGGCAGCTTCCAGTTCCTGCCCTGGTTCTGGGGATCGGGCGCGCAGTTGACCAGCCTCGACTCGCCGCAGGCGGTGTCCGCGCTGGCGCTGTGGACGGGCTGGCTCAAGCAGGGGCTCGCTCCGAACTCCGTCATCAACAACACCCAGACCACGAGTTGGCAGGAGTTCGCCACCGGCGATTTCGCATTCGCCGAGAACGGCACCTGGCAGCTCGCCAACGCGGAGAAGCTCGGCTTCTCGTACGGCACGATCGCGATCCCGGCCAGCGCGGGTGGACCGGCCCCGGCGCCGACCGGCGGTGAGTTCGTCTCGATCCCCGTGCAGCGCAAGACGGGCCGCTACGCGATGTCGCAGAAGCTTGTCACCTGCCTGACCAGCGCCGACAACCTCCTCACCACGGACACCACGCTCTCCTACGTCGCGCCGGTGGCCGCCGTCCAGGACCGGCAGGCCACCGAGAATCCCAAGCTCAAGGTCTGGGTCGAGGCGGTCCGGGCGGCGAAGGGTCGCACGGGCGACAACCTGGGCACGAAGTACCCGAAGATCTCCGAGCCCCTGTGGACCGCCGTGCAGGCGGCCCTGAGCGGCGGGAAGTCGCCGCAGGAGGCGCTGACCGCCGCCCAGGCGACGGCCGCGAGCAAGTAAGCGCGCCGAATCGACGACATGACCCACACGACGCAGAACTCCAGTACCACGCGGAGCGACGGTGGGGCGGCCGACGCCGCCCCACCCGGCTCTGCCGCCCCTCGCACCCGCCGGCCCGGACGATGGCTGGGATGGGGCTTCCTGGCACCGACGGTCCTCTACCTGCTGGCCTTCTACGCCTACCCGCTCTATCGCAACGTCGAGCTGAGCCTGCGCGAGTACACCGTCCGGTCGTTCGTGCAGGGTGGCGCACCCTTCGCCGGCCTGGACAACTACCGCACCGTCCTGACCGACCCGGCGTTCTGGCCGACGTTGACGCACACCCTGGTCTTCACCGGCGCGTCGCTCGTCTTCCAGTTCGGCATCGGCATGGCCCTGGCGCTCTTCTTCCGCCAACACTTCCCGCTGTCGGCCACCCTGCGGGCGCTGATCATCGTGCCGTGGCTGCTGCCGCTGATCGTGTCCGCCTCGACCTGGTCGTGGCTGCTCAACAGCGACTCGGGCCTGGTCAACGCCGCGCTCGGCGTCGTCGGGATCGACCCGGTCAACTGGCTCACCTCGCCGACCTGGTCGCTCACCTCGGTGATCATCGCCAACATCTGGATCGGCATCCCGTTCAACCTGGTGGTGCTCTACAGCGGCCTTCAGGCGATTCCGGTCGAGGTGTACGAGGCGTCCGCGCTCGACGGCGCGACCGGCTGGCAACGGTTCTGGTCGATCACGTTCCCGCTGCTGCGCCCGGTCTCCGCGATCACGCTGCTGCTGGGGCTGATCTACACGCTCAAGGTCTTCGACATCATCTGGATCATGACCCGGGGCGGCCCGACCAGCTCGTCGGCCACGCTCGCCACCTGGTCGTACCGTCTCGGCTTCGGCAACCTGCTGCCCGAGTTCGGGCCGGGGGCGGCCGTCGGCAACCTGCTCATCGTGCTGGCGCTGATCGCCGGGCTCTTCTACATCCGGTTCCAACGGAGGCAGCACCTAGGATGATCACGTCACCGCGCCGGGTCTGGTGGAAGACCCTCGTCGGCCTGGTCCTGACCGGGCTGATGCTCTTTCCCGTCTACTGGATGATCAACGTGTCGTTCACCAGGGACCAGGACATGCGGGCGAGCCCGCCGCACCTGTTCCCGACCAACGGCACGCTGGACGGCTACCGGGCCGTCCTCGACCAGCAGCTGCCCTACCTGGGCACCAGTTTCGTGGTCGGGCTCGGGACGGTGGCGCTGACCGTGGCGCTCGCCGCCCCCGCCGGGTACGCGCTCGCGAAGCTGCGGCCACCCGGCGGCCCGGCGCTGAGTTTCCTGCTGCTGATCGCCCAGATGATCCCGGGGATCATCATGGCGATGGGCTTCTACGCCATCTACCTCACCCTCGGCGTCCTCAACACGCTGCCCGGCCTGATCCTGGCCGACACCACACTCGCGGTGCCGTTCGCCGTACTGATCTTCACGGCCTTCATGTCCGGCATTCCCGACGAACTGCTCCAGGCCGCCGTGGTCGACGGCGCGAGTCGACTGCGCACCTTCTGGTCGATCGTGCTGCCGGTCAGCCGCAACTCGATCGTCACGGTGTCACTGTTCGCGTTCCTGTGGTCCTGGTCGGACTTCATCTTCGCCTCGACCCTGGCCGGCGGCGGTGACCACCAGCCGATCACCCTCGGCATCTACCACTACATCGGCAACAACAACCAGCAGTGGAACGCCATCATGGCCACCGCCGTCGTCGCCTCCGTCCCCGCAGCCGTCCTGCTGATCCTGGCCCAGCGGTACGTCTCGATGGGCGTGACCGCCGGCGCCGTCAAGGACTGACCACCCGCACCACAGAAAGGCAGTCGCCACCCATGACCGTCGCCCCGTCCGGTCCGGAGTTCGCCATCCAGGACATCCCGTTCAGCTACCGAGGGTCCTGGCTCAACATCTCCCCCGTGGTCGCCGAGAAGACGTACGCCGACGACCTGCACCTGGTGTCGCACCAGACCGGGCTGCACCCGGTGCTACGCCTCTCCCCCACGGCCCCGGGCACGACGGTCGTCGCCACACCCGCGCTGTTGACCTGGCATGCCGGTCCCGGTCGGATCGACGCCGTCTACGACGGACCGGACACCCTGCGGCTCCGGGGTCGGCACCTCGGCCTGCGGATAGCCGCGGCGGCCGGCACGCTCACCCCGTTCAGCGGCACCTACCTCTACCTCGACCCGGTCGACGGCTCGCACGTGTTCACCTCCTACGAGACCGGGCGTCGCTACCGGGTCACGGTGCTCGCCGGCGCGCTGCGCCGCACCGACGGCGTCGAGGCGCTCGGCACCGCCGACCGGTCCCTGGACCTCACGGGTGACGAGCCCTGGGAGATCGCGATCGAGGAGTACGCCACCGCGCGGCGGCCCTACGCCACGACCGTCGCCTTCGACCAGGTGTGCCGCGACCGCAGCGCCGAGTTCGCCGCGTTCGTCGACGCGGTCGCGCCGTGGCGCGACGAGGACACCCCGGCCGCCGAGCTGGCCGCGTACGTGCTGTGGTCCGCCACTGTCGACCCGGCGGGGTTCGTCACCCGACCCGCCGTCCTGATGTCCAAGCACTGGATGGACAAGGTGTGGAGCTGGGACCACTGCTTCAACGCGATCGCCCTGGCGGCCGGCGAGCCCGAGCTGGCCTGGCACCAGTTCCACCTGCCCTTCGACCACCAGGACGCCGCGGGTGCCCTTCCTGACTCGGTCACCCACTCCGAGGTCCTGCACAACTACGTCAAACCCCCCATCCACGGCTGGGCGCTGCGGCACCTGCGCCGACGCCTCCCCCACCCACCGGACCGGGCGGCGCTCGCGCAGACGTACGACCGGCTGGCCCGCTGGGCCGGGTTCTGGCTGGACGCGCGCCGCGCCCCCGGTGCGGACCTGCCGCACTACCAGCACGGCAACGACAGCGGCTGGGACAACGCCACCACGTTCGACGAGGGTCGGGTCGTGCAGACCGCCGACCTGGCCGCCTTCCTCGTCTCGCAGCTGGACTGCCTGGCCGACCTCGCCACCGAGTTGGGCGTCGAGGCCGACCGGTGGTCCCGGGAGGCCGGCCGAATCCGTACGGCGATGCTCCGGGACCTGTGGGACGGTGAGCGCTTCACGGCCCGCAGCCCGCACACCGGCCAGCAGCGGACCAGCCGTAGCCTGCTCGACCTGATGCCCATCGCGCTCGGCGCCGACCTGCCCACCCCGATCGCCGACGCGCTGGCCCGGGGAGTCGAGCGCCACCTCACCACCCACGGGTTGGCCACCGAGCCGACGGACTCGGCCCACTACGCCGCCGACGGATACTGGCGGGGTCCGATCTGGGCGCCCTCCACCGTGCTGGTCGAGGACGGCCTGCGACGGGCCGGGCACACCGGGATCGCCGACGACATCAGCCAGCGCTTCCTCGCGCTCTGCGAGAAGTCGGGTTTCGCGGAGAACTTCGACGCCGAGACCGGTGCCGGCCTGCGCGACCGGGCGTACACCTGGACCGCCAGCAGCTACCTCATCCTCGCCGCCGCGCACCAGGAACGCCGAGCAGCAGGGCGGTAGCCGGGGCGGTGCGCGACCGGCCGCCACGGTCGCGGGACCGTGGCGGCGGTGGGCGGGTCAGCGGGCCCGGACCGGGCCCGTGCTGGAACGCAACGAGATGGGCGGGCTGTACAGGCGGTGCCGGGGCACGCTGCCGGGGGCCGCGATGATCTCCAGCAGCAGCGCCACCGCCTCGGCGCCCATGTCCCGCATGGGTACGTCCGCAGCCGTCAGCGGCGGGCGGAAGTCCTCCGCCCAGTGCTGTGCGGCGACCCCGGTGACCGAGAAGTCCGCCGGCACGGACAGCCCGGCGCCGGTCAGCGCGCGCTGCATGCCGGGAAGCGCCGCCTCGTTGATGGTGGCCACCGCCGTGACCTCCGGATGCGTCGCCAGCAACTGCTCCACGCACGCCTCGCCGGAGGCGGAGTCGTCACCGCAGCACACGTCGACGCCGGCGAGGCCCCGTTCGGCCACCGCCGCCTGGAAGCCGGCCAGGGCGCGATGGCTGGGGCCGTACCCCGCCGCCACCAGCTCGGCGGATCGGTTCACCAGCGCCACGTGCCGGTGCCCCAGGTCGGCCAGGTGGTGCACGCAGCGCGCGATCAGCCCGGCGTAGTCGATGTCGACCCAACTCATGCCGTGCGCCTCGGCCGTCCGGCCGATCGTGACGAACGGCAGACCCGTACGGGCCAGCCGCGTCACGCGGTCGTCCTCCAACCGGATCTCCATCAACACGACGCCGTCGACGCGACGCCCGGAGACGATCCGCTCGAACGAGCGGTCGTGGTCGCCCCCCGACGGCGACAGCAGCACGTCGAGGTCATGGCGGGCGGCGGCCTCGACGACGCTGGCGACGAAGCCCAACTGCATGTCGGTCAACCGCTGACTCGCCGGCGGGATCACCAACCCGAGGGTGCGGGTACGCCCCTCCTTCAGGGCACGGGCGCTGGCGTTCGGCCGGTAGTCCAGCTCGTCGATGACCGCCTGGATCCGCTGCCGGGTCGCCTCCGACACCGTTCGCTTGCCGCTCAACACGTACGACACCGTGCTGCGGGACACTCCCGCGCGCCGGGCGATCTCCCCGATGTTCATACGCCCCCTCGAATCGACTCCTGCCCCGACGGGACGCGCCCAGCTCCGGTTTCCGAGCATAAGCGTTCCGCGAGCGGCCCCGGACGCCCCGTCCGGCTCATCCCGGACGCCCCAGCCGGTCAGGAATCAAGAAGCACCCGCGCGTCCTTCCGGCCTAGCCTTTTCCCAGGTGGCCGGCACGACGCCGCGCCATGACGAGCGAGAGGGAGCCCGACATGTCCGCGAAGTCCTCCAACACCGACTCCGACGGCTTCAGCGCCGAGGAGCGTGCCGCGATGAAGGAGCGTGCGGCCGAACTGCGCGCCGAGGGCAAGAAGGGCGCCAAGAAGGCCGACGGGTTGCAGGCGGTCCTCGACCGCATCGCGCAGATGGCGCCCGACGACCGCGCGCTCGCGGAGCGCGTGCACGTGGCGGTGACCACCGCAGCGCCGGAGCTGTCGCCGAAGACGTGGTACGGGATGCCCGCGTACGCCAACGCCGCCGACAAGATCGTCGTCTTCTTCCAGGACTCCGGCAAGTTCAACTACCGGTACTCGACACTGGGCTTCCAGGACGCGGCGAACCTCGACGACGGCGACCTCTGGCCGGTGTCGTACGCCCTGCGGACGTGGAGCCCCGAGGTGGAGAAGCGGGTCGTCGAGCTGGTCCGAGCGGCGGTCTCCTGATCCGCGGCTCTGGTACGCCGTGCGTCCACCGACGATGATCGGTACGTGTCGTTCTGGGAGTTCGTGACGCGCGTCGGCGTACCGCTGATCGTCGTCGTCGGGGCCGCGGTGATCGCGGTCGGCGCGTTCACCGACCCGCCGGAGACCTTCTCCTGGCCGCGCGGCTGGCAGTGGGCGTGGGTGGGGCTGTGGCTCATGGCGAGCGGTGAGGCGGCGTTCGGCACCGAGCGACCGTGGTCCGAGCGTGTCTGGAAGGGCGCCGCAGCCCTGCTCGTCGCGGTGGCCTCTCTGGTCGCCGTCTGGCGGCACCAGCGGTGGCGCAGGCGGGCCGGGCGCACCGACGGCGACCCGGCACCGTAGCCGGCGCACGGGCGGCGACGCGGTGCAGAAGCTGGCCGGCCACCCGTCGCCGGCGGAGGCGGTGCCGCTGCACGGCGACGGGCGACACGCCCCCACCCACCGTCGACGCGGGGCCGACGGCTGGCGGGGGCGCAACTCGGCGCGTCAGGTGGTCGTGCAGGTGATCTCGGTCGGCGGGTTGTTGGTGCCCGTCGCGGTGCCGATGAAGCCGAACGTGGTGGAGCCACCGGCCGGCAACGCCCCGTTGTAGTCGACGTTCGTCACCCGCACGCTCGCACCGCTCTGCGTGTGCGTGCCACCCCAGATCTGGCTGATCACCTGCCCGTTGGGGAAGGCCCAGGAGACCGTCCAGCCACGGATGGGCGTCGCGCCGGCGGTCACCGTAACCGAGGCCTGGAAGCCGCCCGACCACGAGTTCGTCACCGTGTACGTGGCCCGCGCGCCGGACGGCGAGGGCGTGCTCGACACGGTCGGCGTCGGCGTCGGGATCGGGCTCGGTGTGTCGGTCGGACTCGGGGTCGGCGAGACGGTGGGCGAGGGCGTGCTGCTCAGCGTCGGTGACGGTGTGACACCGGGCCGCGCCGCGCGGTAGGTGTGACCGGCGCGGACGGCGAGTTGCACCACATCCGTCTCGGGTCGGGTGGTGCTGGGCGTGCTGCCGTCGGTGACGTCGACGAGGGTGAAGGACCCGGTGAAGAGGCGGGCGCGCAGGCGTACGGTGCCGTCCCGGTCGGCGCGGACGCTGATCTCGTCGGCCTGCCCGCTGGTCCAGGCCACGCCGACGGTGTATCCGCCCCGGCCGCGCAGGCCCGCGACCTGGCCGGTGGGCCAGGCGCTCGGCAGCGCGGGGAGCACGTGCAGCTCGCCGTTGTGGCTGTGCAGCACCATCTCGGCGATGCCGGAGGTCGCACCGAAGTTGCCGTCGATCTGGAACGGCGGGTGCAGGTCGAACATGTTCGGCGCGAGCCGGTCGGTGCGTACCAGGTCCTTCAGGAGCTTGTGGGCGCGGGCGCCGTCCTCCAGGCGGGCCCAGTAGTTGATTTTCCAGGCCAGGGACCAGCCGGTCCCGTCGTCGCCGCGCAGTTCCAACGTTCGGCGTGCGGCCTCGTAGAGCTGCGGGGTGCCGCGCTTGGTGATCTGGTTGCTCGGATGCAGGCCGTAGAGGTGGGAGACGTGCCGGTGGTTCCGCTCGGTCTCGACCCAGTCGGCGAGCCACTCCTGGATGTTGCCGCGGGAGCCGACCCGCGACGGCGCCAGCCGGTCCCGTGCCGTGCGCACCTGGGAGCGGAACGTGGTGTCGACACCCAGCACCTCACTGGCCCGGGCCGCGGCGTCGAACAGGTCACGCAGGATCTGGTTGTCCATGGTGGGGCCCGCGCAGACGCTGGCGTTCGAGTGGTGCGGCAGCTCCGGCGAGTTCGACGGGTTGGTCACCAGGTAACCGAGCGTCGGGTGGGCGACCAGGGTATCGAGGAAGAACTGGGCGGCACCCTTGAGCGCCGGGTAGTTGGCCTGGAGGAAACCGGCGTCACCGGTGAACAGGTAGTGCTCCCAGATCAGGCTGGCCAGCCAGGCGCCGCCGGTCTGCCACATGCCCCACAGCGCCCCGTCGACGACCGAGGCGCCCCGCCACGCGTCGGTGTTGTGGTGGGTGACCCAGCCACCCGCGCCGTACTGCGCCTGGGCGACACGCGCCCCGGTGACCGTGAGGTCCTTGATCATGTCGAACACCGGAAGGAAGCACTCGGCGAGGTTGGTGGTGTCGGCGGGCCAGTAGTTCATCGGCAGGTTGGCGTTGATGGTGTACTTCGAGTCCCACGGCGGCGTCATCGAGTCGTTCCAGATGCCCTGGAGGTTCGCCGGCTGGGTGCCCGGCCGCGAGGAGGAGATCAGCAGGTACCGCCCGAACTGGAACAGCAGGGCGGAGAACTGGGGATCGTTCGTGCTCGCGTGCTGGGCGATCCGCACGTCGGTCGGCTGGTCGGCCGCGGCCGTACGCCCCAGGTCGATCGTCACCCGGTTGAACAGGGCCTGGTAGTCGGCGAGATGGCGACTGCGCAGCTGGTCGAGGCTCGCCCCACGGGCGGCGCTGAGGCGGGTGCGCGCAATGCCCTGGTAGTCGCCGTTGACCGTGCGGTAGTTGACATAGCTGGAACCGATCGAGATCAGGACGGTCACGCTCGTGGCACCCGAGACGCGTAGGGTGCCGCCGGAGCTGCTGACCGTGCCGCCCGTCGCGGTGGCGTTGGCCAGCCCGAGGAAACGCACCGAGCCGTTGACGCCCTCCATGGCGCCGGAGATGCCGTCGACCGCGATCGTGGCGGCGTCGGGGCTCGACATCGTCGTCCGCTGTGGGCTGTCGAAGGTCGCGTTGAACGTGATCGAGTTGGCGCGATCGGCGGTCAACCGGAGCACGATCACCGAGTCGGGGGCACTGGCGAACACCTCACGCTGGTACCGGACACCGTTGAGCACGTACGTCGTGGTGACGGTGGCGGTGGTGAGGTCGAGCGTCCGGTTGTACTGCGACGCGCCGCTGGCGGAACCGAAGGCGAGACGGAGGTTGCCCACGAGCTGGTAGGCGAGCTGTCCGCCGGGGTTGCCCATCATCGTCTGGTTGATCAGATCCTGCGCCGACGTCCACTGGTCGGCGAAGACGCGCCGCCGGATCTCGGCGAGGTTGGCCGCGCCGCGGGTGTTCGCGGAGTCGTACGGACCGCCGGCCCAGACGGTGTCCTCGTTGAGCTGGAGCCGTTCGGTGTCGACGTTGCCGAACACCATGGCGCCGAGGCGTCCGTTGCCGATGGGCAGCGCGCGGAGCCAGTCGGTGCCGGCCGGCTCGTCGTACCACAGAGCCAGGTCGTTGGCGGCGAGCACCTGTGGCGGCGCGACCGAACCGGCGCGGGCGACGGCGGACCACGCGACCGGTAGCAGCGCGGCGCCGGCGCCCGCAGCACCGGCCCGCAGCACGTTTCTTCGTGTCACTTCAGACATGGTCTCTCCAATCTGCGCAGGCCAGAGACCTCACGCAGGTGGGACGGCGCCGCTGGAGGCACCGCCGGAATTGGCGCTATGGCGGGGACGTGCCCACGGCCGGTTTGCCGTTCGAGTCCTGGCGGGGACGATCGGCGGCGGCCGGGGACGCGTGGTGGGCGCTTGCTGTTAGCGTTAACAGGTGCGGCCCGCTCGCACCGTTCGGCAACGTTCACAGCCGTGGCCCGGCGTGCCGGGCTCCCGGCGGCGCGCCATGCATCCTCCATAGACCTTCGTAGATGACAGCGCTGCGCGTCAATAGGTGTCGGTCATGTTTCGGATCGGCGCGCAGGGGCGCGCCCACGGCGGGCCGCCCGGGCACCTTGCCATCGACGCGGCTCGTTCGTAGCATCCAGAGCCACGAGATGTTATCGCGAACAAACCGCGACATCCCGGCACCGACCGCCCGGAGGTGGCAGCTGTGTCCTCAGGCTCGTCGGCCGTTGCGGGCTACCACAACCCGGTCGTATCCGGCTTCTACCCCGACCCGAGCGTCTGTCGGGTCGGCGAGGACTACTACCTCGTCTGCTCGAGCTTCGAGTACTTCCCCGGGGTGCCGCTCCTGCACAGCCGGGACCTGGTCCACTGGCGACAGATCGGTAACGTCCTCGACCGTGCCAGCCAGCTGGAGATCCCGCCCGACGCCAACGCGTCCGGCGGCATCTTCGCACCGACCATCCGCCACCACGACGGCCGCTTCTGGGTGATCACCACCAACGTCAGCCTCGGCCGGCACCTCATCGTCACCGCGGCGGATCCCACCGGCCCATGGTCGGAGCCGGTCTACCTCGACCTGCCCCACGTCGACCCGTCCCTGGCCTGGGACGATGACGGCACCTGCTGGCTGACGACCTCGGGAGTGGACGGCTACCGGATCGACCCGGACACGGGCCGGGTGCTAGAGGGACCGATCGCGCTCTGGTCCGGCACCGGAGGGCAGTACCCGGAGGCGCCGCACCTGTACCGGATCGGCGAATGGTGGTACCTGCTGCTCTCCGAGGGCGGCACGCACACCGGCCACGCCGTCTCGGTTGCCCGGTCCCGCAGCCCTCGGGGGCCGTTCGAGCCCGCGCCGACCAACCCGATCCTCACCCACCGGAGCACAGACCTCCCCGTCCAGGCGGCCGGGCACGCCGACCTGGTGCAGGCCACGGACGGCAGTTGGTGGATGATCCTGCTGGGGATCCGGCCGAAGGGCCAGTGGCCGCCCTTTCACGTGCTCGGGCGCGAGACGTTCCTCGTGCCGGTCCGCTGGGTCGACGGCTGGCCCGTTGTCGACCCCGTCCGAGAGATCACCGCCGCACCCGCCGGCAGCCCGCCGGCCCTGGCCGCCCCACCCGACCCGGGCGCGCACCGCGACGACTTCGACACGACCAGCCTCGCACCCGGATGGGTTTCGCCCCGCTCCCGTCCCGACGCGGCCTGGTCGTTGACCGAGCGGCCTGGATGGCTCACCCTGCACGCCACCGGTACGACGCTGGACCGCGCCGGCGCGACGATCGTGGCGGCCCGCCAACGCCATCATGACTGCCGCGCCAGCGTGCGGGTGGATCCGGACGGCGGCACGGCCGGGCTCACCCTGCGCATCGACGAGGCGCACCACTACGACATCGAGGTCCAGGACGTCGTCGTCCGCGTCGTCGGCCGGGTGGGACCGTTCCGGCAGGTCTTCGCGACCCTCGACGTACCCGGTGGTCCGCTCGTCCTGACGATCACCACCCGGACCCACGATCTCTACCCGCCGACCGTGACGTCCACGGCCGACCTCACCGTCACCGACGAACCCTTCGGGGTACGCCCCGCCGCCAGCGACATGATCACGTTCGAGGTGGAGACCGCGGACGGCCACGTACTGCTGGCCGAACTCGACGGGCGGTACCTCTCCACCGAGGTCGCCGGCGGCTTCACCGGCCGGGTCATCGGCATGTACGTGACCGACGGCGTCGCGGCCTTCGACTGGTTCGACTACCGTCCGGTGGCGCGTCCGCCCGGCTGAACGACCGGCGCCGCGACCGTAGACTCGCCGTGTGAGCGACGAGAGCCGGCGGCGCCGCCCCCGCATACCGCGGCGCGGTGACCTGCCCGTCGCCACGATCGCCGAGCTCGCCGGAGTGTCCCCTCCGACGGTGTCCAAGGTCCTCAACGGTCGCACCGGCGTGGGTGAGCAGACCCGGCAGCGGGTGGAGGCGCTGCTCCGCGACCACGGCTATCGCCGTCCCGAGGACGCCGCGAGAACACTCTGCATCGAGGTGCTCTTCCACCACATGCTGCCCTCGATCGCCCTGGAGATCCTGCGCGGCATCCAGGAGGTCGCCGACTCGCGGGACTGCACCGTCGGCTTCGTCGACCTCCGTCACCGCGTGGAGGCGGGGCTGCCCTGGATGGAGCCCCTGCTGCTGCGCCATCCGACCGCCGTCATCGCGGTCTGCTCGCTCGTCACCGCCGAGCACGGCCGACAGTTGGCCAGCATGGGCATACCGCTCGTCGCCATCGACCCGGGCGGCGAACTCTTCCCCACCCCCGCCGTCGGCTCGAACAACTGGAGCGGTGCCCTCGCCGCCACCCGGCACCTTCTCGACCTCGGCCACCGGCGGATCGGAGTGCTCACCGGGCCGGTGCAGGACCTGGCCGCACGGGCTCGCCTGGACGGCTTCCGGGCCGCCCTGGACCACGCCGGCATCTCCTTCGACGACAGCCTCGAACGGCAGGGGGTGTTCAGCTTCGTGGCCGGCCGTGACCTCGGGCGCGAGTTGCTGACACGGGCCGAGCCACCCACCGCCCTCGTCTGCGGCAACGACCTCCAGGCCCTCGGCGTCTACGCGGCGGCCCACGACATCGGCCTGCGAATCCCCGAAGATCTCAGCGTCGTCGGCTTCGACGACGTGGACCAGGCGACCTGGACGTCACCACCGCTGACCACGGTGCGGCAGCCGTTCACCGAGATCGGGGCCACCGCCGCTCGACTCGCGTTGACGCTGGCCGACGGCCACACCCTCCCGCAGGAGCGGTACGAACTCGGCACGGCGCTCGTCGTCCGGGGCAGCACCGGACCGCCCAGCATTCGGTAGCAGGGCGGTCGGGCAGCGGGTCACGAAGAGGCCGATTTTTTTCGGCGGCCATGTCGAGAAACCACACCCGGCGTCGTCCCCGGGGTGAACGTGACCAGAACGGGTCACGCGAGCGAGGAGGAGCACGACGATGGCGAAGTACCTGCTGCTGAAGCACTACCGGGGTGGTCCGGCCGGGCTGAACGACGTACCGATGGACCGGTGGACGCCGGAGGAGATCTCGGCGCACGTGCAGTACATGCGCGACTTCGCGGCCCGCCTGGAGGAGAGCGGTGAGTTCATCGAGGGCCAGGCGCTCGCCCCCGAGGGGGAATGGGTCCGCTACGACGGGGAGGGACGCCCCCCGGTCACCGACGGCCCGTTCGCGGAGACCAAGGACCTCATCGCCGGGTGGATGGTGATCGACGTCGACAGCTACCAACGCGCCGTCGAGCTGGCGGGTGAGCTGTCGGCCGCGCCGGGCGCCGGTGGGAAGCCGATCCACGAGTGGCTCGAGCTGCGCCCGTTCCTCACCGAACCGCCCACCATCACGGAGTGACCTCCGCGATGGACCTGGCACTGCTCCGGAGCCTCACGCCGAGCGTGCTCGCCGTTCTCGTCCGCCGCGGAGCCGACTTCGCGGCGGCCGAGGACGCCGTGCAGGACGCGCTGGTGGAGGCCGTCCGCGTCTGGCCGGCCGACCCGCCACGGGATCCGAAGGGCTGGCTGATCACCGTGGCCTGGCGTCGGTTCCTCGACACCGCCCGCGCGGACGCCGCCCGTCGTCGTCGGGAGGACGTCGTCGACGCCGAGCCGACGCCGGGCCCCACGACCGCCGTGGACGACACTCTCCAGCTCTACTTCCTCTGCGCCCACCCGTCGCTGACGCCGTCGTCCGCCGTCGCGCTCACGTTGCGCGCCGTCGGGGGACTGACCACCCGGCAGATCGCCCGCGCCTACCTGGTGCCCGAGGCGACCATGGCGCAGCGCATCAGCCGGGCCAAACGCACCGTCTCCACCGTTCGGTTCGACCAGCCCGGCGACGTCACCACCGTGCTGCGCGTCCTCTATCTGGTCTTCAACGAGGGCTACACGGGTGACGTCGACCTCGCCGCCGAGGCCATCCGGCTGACCCGGCAGCTCGCGGCGGCGATCGACCACCACGAGGTGGCGGGACTGCTCGCCCTCATGCTGCTGCACCACGCCCGCCGTGCCAGCCGGACCGCGCCCGACGGGAGCCTGGTGCCGCTCGCGGAGCAGGACCGTGGCCGATGGGACACGACCGCCATCGCCGAGGGCGTCGACATCCTCCAGACCGCCCTCGCCCGCGACCGGCTCGGCGAGTTCCAGGCCCAGGCCGCCATCGCGGCACTGCACGCCGACGCGCCCACCGCCGAGGAGACCGACTGGGTGCAGATCGTCGAGTGGTACGACGAACTCGCGCGCCTCACCGACAGCCCCGTCGTCCGGCTCAACCGTGCCGTGGCGGTCGGCGCGGCCGACGGGGCCCGAGCCGGGCTGGCAGCCCTCGCCGGGTTGGACGACTCGCTGCCGCGTTACTCGGCGGTGGCCGCGTACCTGCACGAACGCGACGGCGACCGGGCGAGGGCGGCCCGCCTCTACGCCGAGGCGGCTCGTAAGGCGGCCAACCTCGCCGAGCGTGACCATCTGACCCGCCAGGCCGCCCGCCTCAACGACCACCGGCGGCGCTGACGGGTCGCACGACCCGCCTCAGGCGCTCGGCAGCGGCGCGTACCACTGCGCGCCGCTCACCCGGACCCGCTGCGACTGCTTGCGGTTCCATTCCACCCGCATGCCGTGGCGGCGCAGCACCGGGAAGGCGACCTCGTCCAGCAGGCGTTCCAGGTCGGCCTGGTAACGGGCCTGCTGCTCGACCTCCGGCAGGGCCGAGTAGGCGGCCTCTTCAAAATCCACTGGCGGGTAGGCCCCGTAGCCGAGGTAGACCTCGCCGTTCTCGCTCGCGAGCAGCGACTCCGTGTCCTGCTGGTGGAACCACAGGTAGCCCTGCCAGTGCCGGGAGTCTTCGCGCTCGTCGTGGATCTCCGCGGACGCGCAGGTGCCGCAACAGCTGAAGTTCTCTCGGGCCAGCACGCCGGCCTCGTTGAGCTCGGCGAACGCTCGGGTGAGGTTGCTGCGGACCGCGCCCCAGCCGCGCTGCTGCTCGCGCCGGAGGGCCAGCGCCGTCTCGTACGCCGACGTGAGGTCCTCGGCGGTGGCGCCGTGTCGATCGTCGTCGTCGTCGAGGTAGTCCAGGAAGTCGCCGGGTTCGTCGTAGCCACGGACGATCCAGTCCCAGATCTCGGCCTCGATCTCGCCGCGGCCCGGCTCGGCGACTCGATCGGTCAGGAAGCGGACGCCCTCGGGGCGATCGTTGTAGGTCCATCCATCCACGGCGAAGATCCTTGCAGCGACCTCCGACTGTCCGGGACGCGACGTGCGGGACCGTCCGGCCCCGCCGTCCTCGGGCGGCGGGGTCGGACGGGCCGGTCGCGTCCGGTCAGCCGTTCAGGGTGGCCAGCAGCGCGGCGCTCATGCCCTGTTCGCCACGGGCGTTCGGGTGGAAGGGCGCGGCGGAGTTCTGCGGCACCAGCCCCTCGATCCAGCGGGTTCCGCTGCTCTTGCACGTGTCCCGACCGATCGACGGCGTGTAGACGTCGGCGTAGGTGGCGCCGTTCGCGCCGGCGGCGCTGGCCAGCATGGCGTTGAGCGACTTCTCGACACCGCGCAGGTACGGCACGTCCTGGTAGGCGATCGGGACGACGGGCCAGCAGCCGTACCCGCTGTCGGGCAGGATCGCCGGATATCCGAGGACGACGACCCGCGCGCTGGGCGCAGCCCGGCGGATCGCCTGCAGCACGGCGGTCACCTTCGGCACCGTGGCCGCGATACGGGCCTGCAACTGGTCGGTGCCGCCCGCGGTGTACCGGTTCTTGCACGGCGAACCGAGGGGACTGCTCAGGCTCGCCTCCGCGCACTCGCCGATGATGCCGGAGAAGCCGATGTCGTTGCCGCCGATCTGTACCGTCACCAGCGCGGTGCTCGACGTGACCGCGTTGAGCTGCGGTGGGACGTTGATGCCCAGTTGGCCGCTGCCGCCGTGGAGAATGTCGTCCGTCGTGGCGCCGGAGCAGCTCACGTCCGCGAACGACGTCGAGCCGGCGGCCGCGGCCACCAGCGAGGGATAGTTGCGGTTCGACCGCAGGCAGTTGAGGTCGACCTGGGTGGGGATCAACGGACCCGCGGTGTACGAGTCTCCCAGCGCGACGTAACGGCCGGTGGGGACCGCGGCGCTGGCGGGCGTGGCGACGGCGAGCAGGACACCGGCGGTGGCCGCGGCGAGTGCGGCCAGTCGGGTGGCTGCGCGCAGGAGCGGCAGGCGGGGACGGGGCATGACGCCTCCCAGGGGAGATCGCGGTGGTGGTGGTGGTGGTGGTGCCGAGATCCTGTCGCCGCCGCCGAGCGGGGTCAATATAGATGACCCTCACTAAATAATGTCCCACAGTGTGGGTCGGGAGGGCTGCGGGGTGGGCTCCGACCTGTCGAGATCCGCGCCGGACACCGGCTGTATTGACGGCATGTGTCGTGCGAGTTAAATTGGCATCGATCTATGTCATCGGCTCCTGTGGACGGCAGTGGGCCCTCGCCGTCAACCACCGCAAGGAGCGCACGTGCTCAAACGAAGAATCGCCCTACTGCTTCCCACAATCCTTGCGGCTGCCCTCGGCACCGCGGTGGTCAGCGGCGCGATGGTGCTCACCACCCCCCAACCCGCGGAGGCGTTGGAGAACGGGCTGGCCCGCACACCGCAGATGGGCTGGAACGACTGGAACGCGTTCGGCTGCAACGTCAACGAGACGCTCATTCGACAGACGGCCGACGCGCTGGTCTCCAGCGGCATGGCCGCGGCCGGATACCGCTACGTCAACATCGACGACTGCTGGTCCACCAAGCAGCGCAACGCCAGTGGGGACCTGGTCGCCGATCCGCAGAAGTTCCCGAGCGGCATCAAGGCGCTCGCCGACTACGTCCACGACAAGGGCCTCAAGCTGGGCATCTACTCCTCGGCCGGGACTCTGACCTGCGCCGGGTACCCGGCCAGCATCAACTACGAGCAACGCGACGCCAACCTCTGGGCGTCCTGGGGAATCGACTACCTCAAGTACGACAACTGCGGCGACCACCTCGGCCGGAGCGCGCAGCAGCGCTACACCGCGATGCGGGACGCGCTCGCCGCCACCAACCGGCCGATCCTGTACAGCCTGTGCAGTTGGGGCCAGGACAGCGTCTGGACCTGGGGCGCGGGAGTGGGCAACTCCTGGCGTACCACCGGCGACATCGGTGGGAACTGGAACTCCATCATGAGCATCCTGGACCAGCAGGTCGGCAAGGAGTCGTACGCCCGACCGGGCGCGTGGAACGACCCGGACATGTTGGAGGTCGGCAACGGGCCCACCGACACCGAATCCCGGGCGCACTTCAGCCTCTGGGCGCTGCTGAACGCCCCGCTGCTGGCGGGCAACGACATCCGCACCATGTCGGCGGCCACCCGCACGATCCTGACCAACACCGACGTGATCGCCGTCAACCAGGACTGGGGCGGTCAACAGGGCCGCAAGATCAGCGACTCCGGTGACCTCGAGGTCTGGCGCAAGCCGATGTCCACCGGCGGGGTGGCCACCGTCCTGCTCAACCGCGGCAGCGGCACGACCACGATCTCCACCACTGCCAGCGCGCTCGGGCTCGGCAGCGCGGGCTCGTACACCGTGCGCGACCTGTGGTCCCACACCACCTCGACGTCGACCGGCACGATCAGCGCGTCCGTGCCGGCACACGGCGCCGCCATGTTCCTGGTCAGCGGCGGTGGCACTCCCCCGCCGACCACGCCGCCGCCGACCACGCCGTCGCCGACCACGCCGCCGCCGACCACTCCCCCACCGACCACGCCGCCGCCGAGCGCGACGTCGACGATCCGCAGCACGTCCGCCGGCCGGTGCCTGGACGTCAACGGCGCGTCCCAGACGAACGGCGCCACCGCCATCATCTGGGACTGCCACGGCCAGGCCAACCAGTCCTGGACCTCGACAAGTGCCCAGGAACTGCGGGTCTACGGAGGCAAATGCCTCGACGTCAACAACGCCGGCACCGCCAACGGGACATCGGTGATCATCTGGGACTGCCACGGCCAGGCGAACCAACAGTGGCGCTTCAACGCCGACGGCTCGATCACGGCGGTCGCCTCGGGCCGCTGCCTGGATCTGGTGGGCAACGGTACGGCGAATGGCACGCGCGCCCAGATCTGGGACTGCAACGGCGCAGCCAGCCAGCGGTGGAGCCGCAGCTGAGCAACCGTCCCCGCTAGGCGGGGGCAGGGCCTGGACCGGCCGGGCACGTCCGCGGGCACCGACCCGCGCGTCGCCCGGCCGGCCCACGCCGCCCATGCTCACCCCTGCGACACCCGTGGAACGTCCGACGCATAGCATTGCCACGGATCGGGACGGCTCTGCTGAAACGAGGCGACATGCGTTGGCTCCAGCGGTTGCTGGGCGGCGGGCGGGTCCAACTCGACCCGGAGCGGCAGCAGACGCTGCTGCGCAACCTCCAGCACGGATACGGCGCACACACGCGGGTTCCGTTTCCCGCGCAGGTCGAAGCGGCGACCAGCATGTTGGGCGGCGACGACGGCCTGGTGGTGGCGGCCCGGGTTCTCAGCCAGGTCGCCGACGAGGCACACGTGGATCTGCGGGCGCAGGCCCAGGACATCCACCGGCGGACCGGCCGGCGACTCCTGGTGCACCGGCGGAACTACCGGCCGCTGTGGATGGAGGCCGGTCCCGGCCTGCGGTGGCCGCTGTTCGCGCTGCCGTGCGGCTTCCACCCGTATGCCCAGGTGGCCGCCGCCGTCGCGGTGGTCGGCGACCGGGCAGCCCGGCTCGACCGGGTGACCGACCCGAACCCGCTGGCGACACACGTGTTCGAACTGCTCGACCTCACCACCGTCGGCTGGGAGTACGGCCGGGTGCGGGTGGACACCGACGCCGCCGCGTTCGTGGATCGACTGATCACGAGCGCCGCGCAGGTCCTCGCCGCGATGGACGACCCGCCCCGGTTGCCACCTCCGGTCCGTGCGCTCATGCGTCGCAACAACACCCTCGATGTGCACGACCCGGCCGGCCCGCGCGCGGTGGGACGAATCAACCTGGGCGCGCGGATGCGGGAACAGTTGCTGGCCTGACCGCCTACCGGCCCTGGGCGCGGGCGTTCGCGCCCAGGAAGGCGAGCAGCAGGGCAGCCGTCTCGTCGGGGTACTGCGCGTGCGGGTAGTGACCCGCGCCCTCGATGACCTCGAGCCGACCCAACCCGTCCGGCAGCGCGGCCACGATCGCCTCCCCCTCGGCCCGCGGGTCGGCCCAGTCGGGGTCGAGCGACCCCTCGATGATCAGGACCGGACAGCGGACGTTGCCCAACTGCGCGCCCGCGTCGACCGGTGCCGACCGGCCCATCCTGCGCATCGCCGCCATCCGGCCGGGCTCGCTCAGCATCGCGTCGACCCGGGTCGTGCGGGCAGCCCAGTCGGCCGGCTTGCGCCCCGGGTAGGCGACGTCGAGGTAGCTGCGCCAGAGCGCGACGCTGCCGAACAGGCCGGTGCCGAGCAGTCGGGTCATGCCCTTGCGGAAACGGGCGACCCGCAGGTCGCGCAGCTTGATCGACTGCTTGCGCGTGAACGGGGTCAGCTCGACGATGCCGCTGACCAACTCGGGTGCCTGGGCGGCGGCGATGGTGGCGGCTCCGCCGGAGATCGAGTGGCCGACCAGCACGGCCGGACCGCCCAGGTGACGGACCACCGCGAGCAGGTCGCCCGCGATGTCGGTGCGGCTGTAGGAGGGCCACCGGGCGCTCGACTCACCGCAACCCCGTAGGTCGACCGCGGCCACCCGGTAGCCGGCGGCAGCCAGGCGCGGAACGACGAAGCGATACGCCTCGCGGCTGTCACCCATGCCGTGGGCGAGGACGACGAGCGGCCCGGAGGCACCGGTCACCTCGTACGCCAGGGTGCCGCCGTCGACGTTCAGGTACTCGGTCATCGGATCCTCCGGGAGCTGGCTAATTGCTTTAGCTAGAGGCTAATACTATTAGCCTTGTTCGTCAAAGTGACATCTGCCGCAGCACCGGCGGCCACCGTCGGCGTGCTGTCAGCACGGCGGCGGGACGTCCCGAGTGATCACCCTCGCCACGTCGCCGAGGTCGTCGTCGAGCTGGTGATCGCGCCCGGGCAGCCGGTACAGCCGCGCCTGGGGCACCGCGTCCGCGTACCGGCCGGCGTGCGACGGTGGCACCGTCTCGTCCCGGAGGCCGTGGAACACCCGCACCGGCACGTCCCGCGGCAGCCGGGCGCCGAGGTCGTCCGGCAGCTCGAACTCGTCGCCGGGCCAGCCGCCCGCGCCGACGAAGGGGGCGGCGATCAGGACGATGAGCGCCAGCTCACACTCCGGTGGCCGCTCGGCGAGCGCCTGGACGAGGATCGTCCCGCCCACCGAATGGCCCACGACGACGGCACCGTCGTCCAGAGACGCGATTTCCCGCCGAATGGCCGCGCTCCAGGTGGCGTAACGCGGATCGCCCTCGTCGGGCAGGCGCGGATAGCGGACGTCGTACGACTCACCGAGCTCGCGCCGCAGGCTGTCGACCATCCGGCTGTCCCACTCGTCGTACGTGCCGGAGCCGGCGCCCTGGACGAACAGAATCTGCGTTGCCGCTGTCACGACTGCGCCCTTTCGCGCTGCGCCCGTGCCGCTTCTCGCGATTTTCATTCGCAGCGGGAACAGGGGAAAACACCACCGCTAACCGCTCCCACTTTAACGTATATCGCGTTGGGGGCCTTGCCGCAAGACCCCCATGGTGCCGCAGAATCGTCGGCCGGAGATGGAAACGAACGAAGAATCGGGGCACCAGGTGCGTGTGTTGTGCAGGACACGAGTGGTCGTACGGACCGTCCGGACCGAGGTGACGCGATGACCGACCGCTACGTGTGGGGTCTCGACGAGGTCGACGAGACGCAGATCGCGACCGCCGGAGGCAAGGGCGCCCGTCTGGGGGCGCTGTCGCGGATCGACGGCATCCGCGTACCGGCTGGCTTCTGCGTGTCGACCGACGCCTTCCGACGGGTTCTGGCCGAGGTGCCCTCGATCGAGGCTCGCCTTGAGCGGCTGTCGCGCCTGACGCCGGACGACCGGGACGCGGTCCGCGACCTCAGCACGGAGATCCGCCGGAGCATCGAAGAGACCGCCCTGCCCGACGACGTGGTGGCGGCGATCGACGGAGCCCTGCGCCAGCACGGTGCGGACACGGCCTACGCCGTCCGGTCCAGCGCCACGGCGGAGGACCTGGCGACGGCCTCCTTCGCGGGCCAACAGGACACCTACCTGAACGTCCGAGGCACGGCCGCCATCCTCGCGCACGTCCGACGGTGCTGGGCCTCGCTCTTCACCGAGCGTGCCGTCACCTACCGGCAGCGCAACGGCATCGACCATCGGACGGTCCACCTCGCGGTCGTCGTGCAGAAGATGGTGTTTCCGCAGGCGGCCGGTGTGCTGTTCACGGCCGACCCCCGCACGTCCAACCGGAGGACTGCCTCCGTCGAGGCCAGTTTCGGCCTTGGCGAGGCTCTGGTCTCCGGGCTCGTCAACCCGGACGCCTACCGGGTGCGGGACGACGCGATCATCGACAGGTCGATCGCCACCAAGCGGCTCGCCATCGACACCCTCCCGGGCGGGGGCACCGTCAGGCAGCCGATCAGCACGGACCGTCAGGGGCAGCCGGCGCTGACCGATGCCCAGGTCCTGCGGCTGGTGCGCGTGGGCCGGCGGATCGAGGCGCACTTCGGCTGCCCGCAGGACATCGAGTGGTGCCTGGTCGACGACGACCTCCACATCGTCCAGAGCCGGCCGATCACGACGCTGTTCCCCGTCCCCGCCGCCCGGGACGAGGAGAACCACGTCTACCTGTCCGTGGGGCATCAGCAGATGATGACCGACGCCATGAGGCCGTTGGGGCTGTCCATGTGGCAGCTCACGGCGATGGCGCCGATGCACGAGGCCGGGGGGAGGCTCTTCGTCGACGCCACCCGGCTCCTGGCGTCGCCCGCGGGCCGCGCCGGCTTCCTCGAGATGGCGGGCAGGTCCGATCCGTTGACCCGGGACGCGCTGGAATCCCTCCTGGAGCGCCCCGACTTCGTACCGACGCTGGCCCAGGACGGTCCCGGTGTCCCGCGGCTCGACGGCGCGCCGGCCACGATCGAGAACGATCCGGCCATCGTCGCCGAGCTGATCGAGCGCAGCCAGGCGTCTCTCGCCGCACTGCGGCGCGACATCGCGAACGTGACCGGACCGGCGCTGTTCGACTTCCTGTTCGAGGCCTTCGCCGAGCACAAGCGGCTGCTCGCCGATCCCTTGAGCATGCAGGCGATCATGGCGGGGATGGGAGCCACCTGGTGGCTCAACGACCACCTGTCCGAATGGTTGGGCGAGCGGAACGCGGCCGACACCCTCACGCTGTCCGCCCCGGGCAACGTCACGTCGGAGATGGGCCTGGCGCTGCTCGACGTCGCGGACGCGATCCGTCCGTACCCCGATGTGGTGGCCTACCTGCGGGACGTCGCCGACGACGGCTTCCTCGACGAACTGCCGAAGCTGGCGGGCGGCACGGAGGCACGCGACGCCATCAGCGCGTATCTCGACCGGTACGGCATGCGCTGCGTCGGCGAGATCGACATCACCAGGCCGCGCTGGGCCGAGCGCCCCACCACGCTCGTACCCCTGATCCTCGACAACATCAGGCTCCACGAGCCCGGCGCCGCCCGACGGCGCTTCGCACAGGGGTACGAGGAGGCGCAGCGCAAGCGCGAGGAGCTGCTGGAACGCCTACGCGCCCTGCCGGACGGGGAACACAGGGCCGACGAGACCGCAGGGATGATCGACCGGGTGCGCACCTTCATCGGATACCGCGAGTATCCGAAGTACGCGATCATCAGCCGCTACTTCGTCTACAAGCAGGCCCTGCTGCGTGAGGCCGAGCGCCTCGTCGACGCCCACGTGCTGCGCGCGAGGGACGACGTCTTCTACCTCACCTTCGCCGAGCTGCACGACGCGGTGCGGTCGCACCGGGTCGACGACGCGCTGATCCAGCGGCGGAGGGACGAGTTCCGCGCGTACCAGACGCTCACGCCGCCCCGGGTGCTCACCTCCGAGGGAGAGATCATCTCCGGGGCGTACCGACGAGACGACGTGCCGACCGGCGCGCTGGCCGGCCTCGGGGTGTCCGGCGGGACCGTCGAGGGCCGCGCCCGTGTCCTCTCCGACATGGCGGACGCCGCGCTGGAGTCGGGCGACATCCTGGTCACCGCGTACACCGATCCGAGCTGGTCGCCCCTGTTCGTCGCCGTCACGGCCCTGGTCACCGAGGTGGGCGGTCTCATGACCCACGGCGCGGTCATCGCCCGGGAGTACGGCCTCCCCGCCGTCGTCGGCGTGCCGGACGCGACCAGGCTGATCCGGGACGGACAGCGGATCCGTGTGCACGGCACCGACGGGTACGTCGAGATCCTCGACGAGTCCGACGCGGCTGTCGATCCACCGTCCGCGCGACACGTCGTAATGTAGGGGCCCCACCGAGGGGGCCGGCACACGGACGGGACCTGCGCCATGGCCAAGTACATGATTCTCATCTACGGCGACGCCCAGCAGTGGGACGCGATGACCGACGAGCAGTGGAAGACGCACGACGCCGCGCACGAGGCCTTCGTCGGAAAGGCCGGCACGCAGATCCTCGACGGGCAGCAGCTCGAGCTGGCGGCCACGGCCACCACGCTGCGCTCGGACCCGATGGGCCAGATCAGGACGACCGACGGCCCGTTCCTGGAGACCAAGGAGGTGCTCGGCGGCTACTACCTCGTCGAGGCGGCCGACCTGGACGAGGTCCTGTCGTTGGCGACGCTGCTTCCCGAGGTGCGCGCCTCGCACAGCGGCGTGGAGGTCCGCCCGGTGGTCGACCACGGCTGACGTGACCGACCGACTGACAAAGGACGAGGTCGTCGCGGCGGTAGCCCAGGCGCACCGCCGCGACTGGGCCCAGGTGTTCAGCACCACGGCCCATCTGACCCGCGACCTCGACCTGGCGGAGGAGTGCGCACAGGACGCATTCGCACAGGCCCTGGAGACCTGGACGCAGACCGGGATCCCGGACCGACCGGGCGCCTGGTTGATCACCATCGCGCGCAACCGGGCCCGCGACGTCCTACGCCGCGAATCCGTCTTTCGTCGGAAGATGCCGCTGCTCGTCGCCGACGAGACCACGCCGGGGCCGGAGGACGGCCTCGTCGACGACCGGCTGCGCCTGATCTTCACCTGCTCGCACCCGGCCCTGGCCCGGGAGGCCCAGGTCGCCCTGACGCTGCGCCTCGTGTGCGGGCTCTCGACACCCGAGGTGGCCCGTGCGTTCCTGGTGCAGCCGGCCACCATGGCCGCCCGCATCACCCGAGCGAAGAAGAAGATCGCCGCAGCGCGCATCCCGTACCGGGTGCCCGGCCCGGACCAGCTCGAAGAGCGGGTGAGCGCCGTCCTGGAGGTCGTCCACCTGATCTTCACCACCGGCCACACGGCGCCACTCGGCACCGCGCTGGTCCGTCAGGATCTGGTGGACAGCGCGATCAGCCTGGCCCGGATGCTGCACCTGCTCATGCCGACCAACGCCGAGATCAAGGCACTGCTCGCGCTGCTGCTGCTCAACGCCTCCCGCCAGAACTCCCGCACCTCGGCGGACGGGCGACTGGTGCTGCTGGCCGAGCAGGACCGCTCGCGCTGGGACCGGCAGCTCATCGCCGAGGGTCGGGGGCTGGTGGCCGACGCGCTGCGCCGTCGGCCACCGACACGGTACGCGCTGGAAGCGGCGATAGCCGCCCTGCATGCCGAGGCGCCGAGCTGGCAGGACACCGACTGGGCCCAGATCGTCGCGCTCTACGACGCCCTGTTCCGGCGCTGGCCCTCCCCCGTGGTGGAGCTCAATCGGGCCGTCGCGATCGGGCTACGCGACGGCCCGAGGGCCGGCCTCGACGCGCTGAACCCGCTGCTCGCCGATCCGACCCTCGCCACGTACGGATACCTCAGCGCCGCCCGGGCCGACTTCCTGCGCCAGATGGGGCAGTGGCCGCAGGCCCGGACGGCCTACGAGGAGGCGCTGACCCTCACCGACAACGACGTCGAGCGCGCCTTCCTCGGCGAGCGCCTGACCGAGGTGGAACGACACCTCTGACCGTCGCGCCGTGCACCGCCGGCCGGTCAGACGTCGGCCTCGACGGCGAACGTGTTGCCGTCCGGGTCCTGGAACCAGGCGATACGGCCACCACCCGCCCGCGCGGTGATCCCCTTCGCATCGTGTTCGAACTGCTCGTAGCGGACGAAGTCGACGCCCGCTGCGGTCAGTTCGTCCACGATCGCGTCGAGGTCGTCGACGTACCACGTCGCCAACGTCGCCGCGGTCGTCCCGGCGGTGACCGACTGGTAGACGTTGAGGGCCGGCCCGCCGCCGGAGGCGTAGATGCGGCTGCCGTCGACGACGTGGGCGCTGGGGGCGGATCGCAGCGCCCGCAGGCCCAGCCGGCCTTCGTAGAACGTGACCGCCCGCGCGATGTCGGACACGGCGACCGAGGCTCTGAGGTGGTGGGCGCTCAAGGGCATGACCCAGCCTGGCAGACACGGGCGGTCGTGGACGTGACGCGGGGCGGGTTCGGCGTGGCACCGGACCCGCCCCACGACGTGGGTGGTGTCAGCGTTGCAGGGTGAGCAGACCGGGGCGGTACGGCAGGAGTCCGTAGTCGCCGCCGGAGCTCGGGGAGCGGCCCTGGTAGAGGAGTTGGAGGTTGCAGGGGTCGACGGTGAAGGTCTGGTCGGCGCTAGTGCGGATCAGCTCGCCGTGGCTGATGTCGTTGGTCCAGGTGGCGCCGCTGTTGGCCTTGCCGGCGAAGGGGTTGCTCTCGGTGGCGGCCTGGGGGGTCCAGGTGCCGCCGAGGCTGGTGGCGGTGAAGGAGCGGAAGTAGCGACCCTGGCTGCCGATGGCTTCGACGAGCATGAGGTAGCGGCTCTGGCCCTGGAGCTTGTAGACCTGAACGGCCTCGAAGAGGTTGTTGGTGCTGTCGCTCATGATGGTGGTGTAGTTCGAGCCGAAGCTGCCGGGGAAGTTACCGATGGGCATGCTGGCGCGGTAGATCTTGCCGTTGTCGCCCGCGAAGAAGAGGTACATGGTGGTGTCGTCGGCGATGAGGGTCTGGTCGATGGGGCCCGTGCCGGAGCCGGAGATGCTGCCGGTGAACAGGGTCTG
>NZ_JBEXIL010000055.1:0-40343 GCF_040608555.1 Micromonospora sp. NPDC005172 | reverse complement strand
CGAGCATCCCGATCTACTTCTACGGCCAGCAGTCCGGCCACTCGGAGAAGATCAAGAAGCTCGAGCTGAACAACGTCGGCGAGCGGTCGCCCGCCGAGCCCGACGAGGTGACCTACTTCTTGGCCTGACCGGCGGCGACCTCTTCCGCCGTCCAGTAGCCGGAGTCGATCAGCGTCGCCTTGATGTCGTCCTTGTAGACGGTCGCGATCGGCAGCAGGTAGGACGGGACGACCTTGACGCCGTTGTTGTACGTCTCGGTGTCGTTCGCCTGCGGCTGCTTGTCCTGCAGGAACGCCTCCGCCGCGTTGGCGGCCTGGTCGGCCAGCAGGCGGGTGTCCTTGAAGACGGTCGAGCTCTGCACGCCGTCGTTGATCAGCTTGATCGAGGCGATCTCGGCGTCCTGACCGGTCACGACCGGCATCTTCTTCTTGCCCGCACCGCCGTAGCCCGCGTTCTGCAGGGCGGTGATGATGCCCCGGGAGATGCCGTCGTACGGCGACAGGACCCCGTCGACGACCGAGCCGTCGTTGTAGCTGGACGTCAGCAGGTCCTCCATGCGCTTCTGCGCGGTCTCCTGCTGCCAGCGCAGGATGGCCACCTGCTCCTTGGTGGTCTGCTTCGACTTCACCTTCAGCGTGCCCGCCTCGATGAACGGCTTGAGGGTGTCCATCGCGCCGCCGAAGAAGTACTGCGTGTTGTTGTCGTCCAGCGAGCCGGCGAACAGCTCGACGTTGAACGGGCCCTTGGCCGTGCCCTTCGAGCCGTCCTTGTTCAGCAGGCCGAGACCGACCAGGAGCGCGGTGCCCTGCGCGACGCCGACCTTGTAGTTGTCGAAGCTGACGTAGAAGGCTACGTCCTTGCTGCCACGGATCAGCCGGTCGTACGAGATGACCGGGATCTTCGCGGCGGCGGCGGCCTGCAGCTGGCTGCTGAGCGCCGTACCGTCGATGGCGGCGATGACCAGGACGTCCGCGCCCTGGGTGATCATCTGGTCAACCTGCTGCGACTGGGTCGGGATGTCGTCGCCCGCGTACTGCAGGTCGACCTTGTAGCCCTTGGACTCCAGCTTCGACTTCACCGCGTTGCCGTCGGCGATCCAGCGCTCCGACGTCTGCGTCGGCATCGAGACGCCGATCGTCAGGTCCCCCGGCTTCTTGTCGCTGGTGTCGCCGCCGCTGCCGGCACCTCCACCACTGCACGCCGCCAGGCTCAGCGCCAGCGCCGCGCTACCGAGAGCAACCAGGAATTTCCTGCTCACGGGCTTCTCCTCTCCCGATTCCCCCCGCCGACCGCCGGGGCCACCTGTCATCTTTCGGGTAGTGTTAGCGCTCACATAGAGCACGTCAACACTTGATCCGAAATACCGGTGTCACGGTCTCGTAACGGAGACTTCTCCACCCACACGACCACGCGCAACCCTCGGGGACGGTTGATCGGGGGCCGCAGGTCACGAGGCATCGATGGTGTCCGTGGCGTCAGCCGCGCGGCGGGGCGACGCTGTCGCGCGCGACCAGAGTCGGGGCGATCGTCTGGCGCAGGGCGCCGCCACCGTTGCCGGACACGATCTGGGTCAGCAGCATCTGCAGGCTCGCCCGCGCGACGGCGTCGAAGTCCGGTCGCACGGTCGTCAGCGGCGGGATGAAGTACGCCGCCTCCGGCACGTCGTCGAACCCGACGACGCTGATCTCGGCGGGCACCTTCCGCCCGAACTCGTGCAGCGCCCGCAGCACGCCCAGGGCGAGGTGGTCGTTCGCCGTGAAGATCGCGGTCACCTCCGGCATCCGAGCGAGCATCTGCCCGCACCGGTAGCCCGAGGCCGCCGACCAGTCCCCGTGCATCAGGGGTGGTGGGACGATCCCCGCGGCCAGCAGCGCCTCCCGCCAGCCCTCGATACGACCGGCGCTGTCGAACCAGTCCGACGGCCCCGACACGTGCCAGACGGTGCGGTGCCCCGCGTCGAGGAGATGCTGCGTCACGGCCCGCGCGCCCGCCACCTGGTCGACAGTCACCAACGGCACCGGACGGTGGGGGTCGCCGTCGACCGTCACCAGTGGAACGTCCTTGGGCAGCCGCTCCAACGCCTCGCCGGCCGACTCGACCGGCGCGATGACCACGATGCCGGCGACCCGGTGCGCCAGATGCCGCTCGACAGCGGCCGAGATGGAACGGTGGTCCAGGTCCCGTACGCTGCCGACGCTGACCGCGAAGCCCTCCGCAGCGGCGGTCTGCTCCAGAGCGGCCAGCAGCGATGCCGGACCGTAGAGGGTGGTGTTCTGTGCGACCACGCCGATGACCTGGGACCGGCCGGTCACCAGGGCGCGCGCGGCACCATTCGGGCGGTAGCCGAGCTCGGCGATCGCCGCCCGCACCCGCAACCGGGTCTGCTCACGCACGTTGGGATGCCCGTTGAGCACCCTCGACACCGTCTGATGGGAGACACCGGCCAGACGAGCGACATCCGTCATCGCGGGACCGTGCACGGCCATTTCACTCCCCCCGCCTTCACCCGACCCGCGGCCCGTCGACGTCGACTGGAGCGGCCCGGCCCGATCCCCCTCGCTCAGCCACCACGCCGGTGCTGAATCGCAGGTGACCAGCGCTGGATCGCCGACAGTCTACGCCAGCCGCCCCCTCCAACACGGTACGGCGGAACGCGAACAACGCGGCGCGTGCCAGGTGGTGCCGGCGGTCTCTCCCGCCGTTCACGCGGACACCTCGACCGGCGACGGCCGCAACGAGTCGCCGCCCCGCTCCAAGCTCCTGGACAGAGCGTGGAACAGGGCGGCGGCGGGTCCGATCCGGCGGCGCTGGTGGTGCGGTCGCGACGCGGTCAGATAACTCGTCGTGTGACCGGCGTCACGGTGTGGTCAGGTCGAAGCGGCGGACGGTGACCGCGCCACCGAGCGCCTGGGTGGCGTGGTTGAAGATGGCGAACCGGTAGCCCATGAAGAACTGCCAGTTGTTCGCCAACGTCAGGGCGTTGCCGAACGACGTGAAGTTGACGCCGTCCGTGCTGTACGAGAAGCGTGCCTGTCGACCCGAGCCCGGTCTGATGTCGGCGTTGGCGCGCAACCAGATCCGGCCACCGGAGATGGCGGTGCTCGCCGCCTCGCTGCCGGTGCTGGTGGTGTTCCAGTTGCCGTCCATCGTGAGACCGTTCTGCATCACCAGACGGGTGGATCCGTTGTCCCGCTTGATGCCGATCCAGGCGGACGAGTTGCGCAGCACCGCCAGACCGGTGCGGTCACCGTCGCGCATCGTCGAGTAGTCCAGCTCGATGGTGGCGGTGGAGGTGGGGCCCTGGATGCGGTGTGTCAGCGTGTTGCGCGCCGCGTAGAGGTCACCGGTCACCGTGGCCGTCTGCAGGTTGAGCCCGTTGTTGACCGACCACCTGCTGTTGTCCGGGTTGTGGTTCCATTCCCACTGCGGGCCGAGCGTGGTGCCGGCGAACGTGTCGGTGCCCGTCAGCGGCTTCACCGCACGCGGCGGTGTGGGCAGGTTCGGCTTCGGGTAGGAGCTGCCCCACGCGCCGTTGACGGTCTGCAGCACCGGCCAGCCGTCGCTGGTCCAGGTGATCGGTGCCATGGCCGGCATCCGACCACCGGGGTACGCGTCGACGAACGACATGTAGTACCAGTCGCCGTTCTGGGTCTGCACGAGGCCACCCTGGTGCGGAACACCGCCGCCGGAGATCGGGCCGGGCAGGTTGAGCAGCACCTGACGCTGCTCGTACGGGCCGAACGGGCCGTTGGTCGACTTCAGCACGTACTGGCCGTTGGCCGGTCGGGTGAGCCAGATGTAGTAGGCCCCGTTGCGCTTGTAGAACCGCGCGCCCTCCAGGGTGCCGATGCTCGACGGGGTCTGGTACACCTGCTGGGCGCGTACCTGGGACTTCCCGTCGGCGGACAGCTGGGCGACGCTGATCGTGGTGTTGCCGTACGCCACGTACATGGTGTCGTTGTCGTCGATCAGCATGCCGGCGTCGTAGTAGCAGTTCGGGATGGTGGTGTGCTTGCTCCAGGTGCCGTCGACGGCGGACGCGGTGTAGATGTGCGTCTGCGAGAAGTCGATGCACCCGGCCCAGTAGTACGTGCGGTTGCTCGGCCGGTAGTTCAACGTCGAGGCCCAGATCCCGTCGACGTACGCGTTACCACCGCTCATGTCGTACTTCGAGCCGAACTCCAGGCGAGGTACGGAGTGCCCGGCGTACTCCCAGTTCACCAGGTCGTACGAGCGCAGCACCGGAGCGCCCGGCGAGTAGTGCATGGTGGAGGCCGACATGTAGTAGACGTCGTCCACCCGGATGATGTCGACGTCGGCGAAGTCCTGCCACACCACGGGGTTCGAGTACGTGCCGCTCGACGGGGGCGGTGTCGTCGGGGGTGGCGTGGTGGGGGGCGGCGTGGTGGGGTTGCCCCCGCCGTCGACGCGGACGAGCTGCCACTGCTGGTTGGTGCCGTTCCAGTCGTCGTACTGCACGATGTTGCCGCCGTCGGCGGTCGAGGCGCTCTGGACTTCCATGACCTTGTTGCTGTTGCGGTTGATCAGCCGGACGTAGCCGCCGTCGGAGTCGGCGAGCCGGAACTGCTGGTTGGTCCCGCTGTTGTCGGACCACTGCACGATCGCCCCACCATTGGCGGTCGAACGGCCGGAAACGTCCAACACCTTGCCCGACAAGCGCGACTTGACCCGGTAGTAGCCACTGCCGGAGTCCACGAACTGCCACTGCTGCTGGTTGCCGTTGTTACGCGTCCACTGCGTGATCCGCGCACCGTCGTTCGTGGCCGAGTTGTACACGTCCAATGCCTTGCCACTGTTGCGGTTCACCAGGACGTACCACGCGCTGGTGTCGACCGTGGCCGCCGATGCGGGCGCCGCGGCAACCGCCGCCGCCGCGCCACCGACCACCAGCGCCGTCGCCGCGATGGCGACTCTCGACAGCCAACTGCGCCGGCGTGGCGCACCCCGGGGAACCCGACCGATGGAAAGCATGATCCTCCTCTGCTGACGCGAACCGTGCGGTCTGGGCCGTCGTCCGCGGCACCGGGCGGGGCACCGAACTGACCATGCCCGGCCATGTGATCGCTAACAGCACTTCCCGAGCGCCGCGGCAGCACGATGCCGAAGACGAGGGGTTAGGACGGACGCACGGCCGGACCAGGCAATGACATCGACCACCTTGGTTATAGACTGTGAGCGATAACATGCTCTTAGTCAAGGCGTAACACGATCGGCTCGCGGGCCTGCTAGGACGCGTGGCAGAGCCGGTGCGGAGGCACGAACGGGTGATCCACCCCGGCCCGCAGGCAGGGGTGGACCACCCGTTTCACCGGACGCTCGGGCCGCCGCTCAGAAGCCGCGGGCCAACCGGTAGTAGGCCTGGTTCCACCGGATCTCGTCCGCGAAGCGGCGCGCGTTGGTGTCGGCGTCGATGACGACGAGCTCGGTCCGGCTCATCTCCGCCAGGTCGTGCAGCTCCTCGGTGCCCACCGCCTGCGACAGCACGGTGTGGTGCGGCGCTCCGGCGGTGATCCAGGACTCGGCGGAGACCGGCAGGTCCGGTCGCGGCCGCCAGACGGCACGGGCCACCGGCAGTCGGCGTAGCGGCTGCGGCGGCGGCACGACGTCGATCTCGTTGGCCACGAGTCGGAACCGCTCCCCCATGTCGGCCAGCCCCAGCACCACCGCCGGACCGGGCGCGGCGTCGAACACGAGCCGTACCGGATCCTCCCGCCCACCGATGCTCAGCGGGTGGATCTCGACGTTGGGCACGTCGGACGCGATGGTCGGACAGACCTCGAGCATGTGGGCGCCGAGGACCAGCTCCTGGCCCGGGGTGAGGTCGTAGGTGTAGTCCTCCATGAACGAGGTACCGCCCTGGACACCCACGGACATCGCCTTGATGGTGTGCACCAGGACCGACGTCTTCCAGTCGCCCTCGCCGCCGAAGCCGTACCCGTCGGCCATCAGCCGTTGCACGGCGATGCCGGGGAGCTGACGCAGACCGCCGAGGTCCTCGAAGTTCGTGGTGAACGCCCGGAACCCACCGGCGTCCAGGAACGCGCGCATACCCAGCTCCAGGCGGGCGGCGTAGCGCAGCGAGTCGTGCCGCTCACCCCCGGGAAGCAGCTCGGCACCCACACGGTAGCTGTCGCCGTACTCCTTGACCAGCTCGTCCACGTCGGCGTCGGCGACCTCGCCGACCACCTCGACCAGGTCGTTGACGCCGTAGGTGTTGACCGACACCCCGAAGCGCAGCTCCGCCTCGACCTTGTCACCCTCGGTCACCGCGACGTCGCGCATGTTGTCGCCGAAACGGGCCAGCCGCAGCGACCGCATCGCCGACCAACCGGTCGCCGCGCGGGCCCAGGCGCCGACCCGGGCGGTCACCCGCGGGTCGCTGACGTGCCCGGCGACCGTCTTGCGGGCCACACCGAGGCGGGTCTGGATGTACCCGAACTCACGGTCGCCGTGCGCGGCCTGGTTCAGGTTCATGAAGTCCATGTCGATGTCGTCCCACGGCAGCAGGACGTTCGCCTGGGTGTGCAGGTGCAGCAGCGGCGTCTGCAGAGCGTCCAGTCCGGCGATCCACATCTTCGCCGGCGAGAACGTGTGCATCCACGCGATGACCCCGATCGCGCCCTGGGCGGCGGCCTCCCGGCAGACCCGCAGGATCTCACCGCTGTTGGTCAGGACGGGCTTCCAGACCACCCGGGCGGGAATCTGCGGCGAGTCGTCGAGCGTGGCCGCGATCTGGCGGGACTGCTCGGCTACCTGCCGGAGCGTCTCCTCGCCGTACATGCCTTGGCTGCCGGTGAGGAACCAGATCTCGGGTTCGGGGTGTGGTGCCATGGGGTTGCCTTCCGCGAGAGGGGCGGTCACTTGTAACGGATTCCGATGAGTCGCTGCAGGAGGATGAACGCGAAGAGCAGGCCGCCGATCACGATCTTGGTCCACCAGGAGTTCAGGCTGCCGTCGAACGTGATGAGAGTCTGGATCACGCCCAGGACCAGCACGCCGAGCACCGTGCCGAAAATGTATCCGGCGCCGCCGGTGAGCACGGTGCCGCCGATGACGACGGCGGCGATGACGTCCAGTTCCATGCCGACGGCGATCAGCGGCGCGCCGGAGAGAGTGTAGAAGGACAGCAGGATGCCGCCGATCGCCGAGCAGAGCCCGCTGATCGTGTAGACGGCGATCCGGGTCCGCCCCAGCGGCAGGCCCATCAGCAGCGCCGACTGCGGATTGCCGCCGATCGCGTACACGTTGCGTCCCAGCCGGGTGTAGGCCAGCACGTACGCGGCGACGAGCACCACGGCGAAGGCGATCAGCACGCTGATCGAGACGAAGTTCCCCCGGGGATCACCGATCCGCTCCTGCGACATCCTGGTCCAGAAACCGTCCGTGATCGGAATGGACGAGTCCGAGATGAACGTGCACATGCCCCGGGCGAAGAACATCCCGGCGAGCGTGACGATGAACGGCTGGATCTCGAAGAAGTGGATGACGCAGCCCATCAACAGGCCGAGCGTCGGGCCGATGAGCAACGCGACGACGAGCACGACCCCCGCCGGCAGACCCTTGTTCAACAGGTCCGCCGACACCATCGCCGTCATCGCGACGACGGACCCGACCGACAGGTCGATGCCACCGGTGAGGATCACGAAGGTCATGCCCACCGCGACGACGAGCAGGAAGCCGTTGTCGATGAAGACGTTGAAGATGACCTGCACGTTCGAGAACGCCGTGTACTGGGACACGCCGATGCCGTACATGACCAGCAGCAGGGCGAGCGTGGCCAGCACCGGCACCTGCCGCCGGGGCAGCCGGAACCGGGTGCGGCGGGGGGCGGTGAGCGATCCGGTGGTCATGCCGGCACCTGCTCCTTCGGCTTGTCGGCGACGGGGCGCGGCGGTGGGGTGCTCTTCCGGCGCCGGCTGAACCGGGCTCGGAAGGCCGGCGCCTGGATGAGGCAGACGGCGATGACGACCACCGCTTTGAACAGCAGCGACGTCTGCGGCGAGATGTTCATGGCGTACACCGTGGTGGTCAGTGTCTGGATGATCAGCGCGCCGAGGATGGTGCCGCTGAGGTAGAACCGGCCGCCGGCGAGGGACGTACCGCCGATGACGACCGCGAGGATGGCGTCCAGCTCGACCCAGAGGCCGACGGCGTTGCCGTCGGCGCTCGACACGTTGGCCGTCATCATGAACCCGGCGATCGCCGCGCAGGCGGCGCTGAGGACGTACACGAGGAAGGTGACACGGTTGGAGCGGATGCCCGCCAGCCGGCTCGCCTCGGCGTTGCCGCCCACCGACTCGACGATCATGCCGAGGGCGGTGCGACGGGTGAACGCGGCGACGAGCAGGGCGGCGGCGAGCGCGATGAAGATGGCCAGCGGCAGGGTGAGCAGGTGACCCAACCCGATGGCCCGGAACGGCCCCGAGTTGATGGTGATGATCTGACCCTGCGTGATGAGCTGGGCGAGGCCACGACCGGCCACCATCAGGATCAGGGTGGCGATGATCGGCTGGATACCGATCACGGCCACCAGCACCCCGTTCCAGGCGCCGAGCACCAGCGAGAGCCCGAACGCCATCGCGAGCGCGGTCAGCACCACGCCGAGGCTGTTCTGGTCGGGCTGCTTGCTGATGTACATGCAGGCGACCGCGCCGCTGATCGCGCAGAGGGAGCCGACCGACAGGTCGATGCCTCCGGTCGAGATCACCAGCGTCATGCCCAGCGCCACCAGGATCAGTGGCGCGCTCAGCCGCAGGATGTCGATCGGCGTGCCGTACAGGTGCCCGTCCTTGAGCTCGATGGACAGGAACCCGGGGCGGTAGATCGTGTTCGCCGCGAGCATGACGACCAGCACGGCGACGGGCCAGAACAGCCGGTGACCGATCATCGTTCGGTACCGGCTCGTGGTGTCGTTCATCGGTCCGCCTCCTCCCGCTGGGATCCACTCGCGATCGTCTGCATGATGCGCTCCGCGTCGAGACCCTCGTTGTTGGCGAGCTGCGCGACCATCTGCCGGTCCCGCATGACGGCCACCTTGTGGCTGAGGCGCAACACCTCCTCCAACTCGGCCGAGATGAACAGCACCGCCATCCCGCCGTCGGAGAGTTGCGCCACGAGCCGCTGGATCTCCGTCTTCGCGCCGATGTCGATGCCCCGGGTCGGCTCGTCCAGGATCAGCAGCCGGGGCTCGGTGATCAGCCACCGGGCGAGGAGGACCTTCTGCTGGTTGCCGCCGGAGAGGTTGCGTACCGGCACCTCCGGGTCCGCCGGACGGATGTTGAGCGCCTTGACGTACTTGTCGACCAGTTCGTCCTGGCGGCGGCGCGGTATCGGCCGCAGCCAGCCACGGGCGGCCTGCATGGCGAGGATGATGTTCTCGCGGACCGACAGGTCCGGGACGATGCCCTCGGCGCGGCGGTTCTCCGAACAGAAGCCGACGCCCTGGTCGATGGCCTGCGCGGGGGTACGCAGACTGCCGGCCGTGCCGTCGATCGCGACCTGCCCGCCGTCGGCCCGGTCGGCCCCGAAGAACAACCGTGCCACCTCGGTACGCCCCGAGCCGAGCAGGCCCGCGAGGCCCACCACCTCACCGGGGTGGATGGTCAGACTGAACGGCTCGACAGCGCCGGCCCGGCCGAGGTTCGACACCGCCACCAGGGGGGTGCCCTCCTCGAGCGCGGCCAGGTCGCGTCGCGAGTGCTCCTCGATCCCCTCCAGGACGTCGAGCTCCTTGCCGATCATCTTCTCGACGAGGCCGAGTTGGGGCAGCTCGGAGGTCAGGTACTCGCCGACGAGCCCGCCGTTGCGCAGCACCGTGATGCGGTCCGCGATCTCGTAGACCTGGTCGAGGAAGTGCGTCACGAACAGGATCGCGATGCCCTCGTCGCGCAGTTGCCGCATGATGCGGAACAGCTGCGCGACCTCACCCGCGTCGAGGCTGGACGTCGGCTCGTCCAGGATCAGCACCCGGGCCTGGATGTCGATGGCGCGGGCGATCGCGACCATCTGCTGGATCGCCAGCGAATACGAGCCCAGCGGCGCGCTGACGTCGAGGTCGAGGTCGAGACGGGACAGCAGCGCGCGGGCGCGGCGGCGGACCTCGCCCCAGCGCACGGCGCCGAGCAGGCGCGGCTCACGGCCGATGAAGATGTTCTCCGCCACCGAGAGGTTGGTGCAGAGATTGACCTCCTGGTAGACGGTGCTCACCCCGGCGGCCGTCGCCTGCATCGGTCCACTGAAGGACACCGGCTCGTCGCCGAGGGTGATCGTGCCCTCGTCGGTGTCGTAGACACCGGTCAGCACCTTGATGAGGGTCGACTTCCCGGCGCCGTTCTCGCCCATCAGGGCGTGCACCTCGCCGGGGAAGAGTCGGAAGTTGACGTCGTGGAGTGCACGCACCCCGGGGAAGGACTTGCTGATCCCGGTCATCGTCAGGACCGGACGGCTATCCGTCATCCCATCAGACCTCTTCTGGGGGTTGTCGACGCGGATGGGCCGTTGCGCTCCCACCGCGCCCGCCCGGCCCCTGCACTGGGGCTCGGGCGGGCGTGGCGCGGGTCGTCGCGGATCATGCCCGGTCCGTTCGGGTTTACGGGGCGACACGGCGGGGCCGCCACGCGAGCGCGGCGACCCCCCTCGCGTCGATCAGTACTTGCGGGTGGGCAGAGCCTCCTTGGCCTGCGCCTGCGTGAAGGTGGTCTCCTCGGTCTCGATCCGAGGCGGCACCGTCTCGCCCGCCTTGACCTTCTTGGCCAGGTCCATCAGCTGTGGGCCGAGCAGCGGGCTGCACTCCGCGATGAAGTTGAACTTCCCGTCGGCGAGAGCCTGCATACCGTCCTTGACGGCGTCGACCGTGATGATGGTGATGTCCTTGCCGGGCACCTTGCCGGCCGCGGTGATGGCCTCGAGAGCGCCCAGACCCATGTCGTCGTTGTGCGCGAACAGCACGTCGATCTTCGGGTTGGCCTTGAGGAACTGCTCCATGACCTGCTTGCCGCCCGCCCGGGTGAAGTCACCCGGCTGAGAGGCGATGATCTTCAGGTTCGGGTTGGCGGCGATCGCCTCGCCGAAGCCCTTCTTGCGGTCGTTGGCCGGTGCCGCACCGGTGTTGCCCTGCAGCTCGACGATGTTGACCGGGCCCGTCGCGCCCTTCTTCTGCTCGACCAGCCACTCGCCCGCGAGCTTGCCCTCCTTGACGAAGTCCGAGCCGAGGAAGGTCTTGTAGAGGCTCTTGTCGGCCGAGTCGACCGAGCGGTCGGTCAGGATGACCGGGATGCCGGCGTCCTTGGCCTCCTTGAGCACGGTGTCCCAGCCGGACTCCACAACCGGCGAGAAGGCGATGACGTCCACCTTCTGCTGGATGTAGTTGCGGATGGCCTTGATCTGGTTCTCCTGCTTCTGCTGCGCGTCGTCGAACTTCAGCTCGACGCCCGCCGCCGCAGCGGACTCCTTGATCGAGGTGGTGTTCGCCGTACGCCACCCGCTCTCGGCACCGACCTGGGAGAAGCCCATCGTGATCTTGCCGTCGTCCTTGGACCCGCCGCCGCCGGTGTCGCTGTTGCCGCAGGCCGCCACGCCGCCGATGAGCAGCACACTGGCGAGGACCGCGATAGCGCGCTGCGTTCGCATCTTTCTCATCAGATCTCCTTGGCTGGGTGTGGTGGGGACCGCGTCAGCCGCCGACGAGCAGAGGTGGCGTACGCGGGTGGTGCGTGCTGGTGCGTCGGTGGAGCAGACCGGCGGGACGTGTGGAGACGGTCAGGAGCCCGCCGGTGCGACTGGTTGTTGGCCGTAGACGTTCTGGTAACGGTGGTAGAGAGCGTCGATGTCGGCCTGCGCGATGGGCACGGGCTGCCCGAGGGTGCGCGCCAGGTACGAGGTACGGGCCACGTCCTCGCACATGACCGCCGCCTTGACCGCCGCCCGGGCGTCCCGGCCGATGGTGAAGACGCCGTGGTTGCGCATGAGCACGGCGGGCGAGCGGTGCCCGGCGAGCGTGGCGACGATGCCCTTGCCGATGTCGTCGCCGCCGATCAGCGCGAACGGGCCCAGCGGGATCTCCCCGCCGAACTCGTCGGCCTGCGCGGTGAGGTGACAGGGGATCGCCTCACCGCAGGCGGCCCAGGCGCTCGCGTACGAGCTGTGGGTGTGCACCACGCCGCCGACCTCCGGCATGGCGCGGTAGACGTAGGCGTGGGCGGCCGTGTCGCTGGACGGCGTCAGGTCTCCCTCGACCAGGATCCCGTCGAGGTCGCAGACCACCATCGTGTCGGCCGTGAGGTCGTCGTAGCCCACACCGCTCGGCTTGATGACCATGAGGTCCTGGCCGGGCACCCGCGCGGAGACGTTGCCGGACGTCCAGGCCACCAGGTTGTACCGGGTCAGCTCGCTGTGCAGGCGGGCAACCGTCTCGCGCAGCTCACCGATCTGCCGGTTCAGCTCTGCGTTCATGCGACGACCTCCAGCGGGGCCTCGTGCGTGGCCACGGCGGCCTCTACCGCCGCGTTGCGGATCGCCCGGAGGCGGAGCATCACGTCGTTGCCGCCGCGACCGAAGTGGTCGTGCAGCGCCCGGTACTCGGCGTACAGCGCGTCGTAGGCGCGCGCCCGCTCGGGGTCCGGCGTGTAGACCGCCTCGTGCACCCGCCCCATCGCCTGGGACGCCTCGTGGATCGACGGGTACGCCCCGGCGGCGACGGCGGCGTGGATCGCCGAGCCGAGCGCCGGCCCCTGCGCGGACGCGATGATGTTCAGCGGCCGCTTGGTCACGTCGGCGTAGATCTGCATCAGGAGCTTGTTGTTGGTGAGACCGCCAGCGATCACCAGGTCGTTGACCGGCACGCCGGCCTCGACGAACGCGTCGATGATCATCCTGGTGCCGTACGCCGTGGCCTCCAGCAGCGCGCGGTAGATGTCCTGCGGGCGGGTGGCCAGGGTCATCCCGACGACCATCCCGCTGAGGTCGTGGTTGACCAGCAACGAGCGGTTGCCGTTCCACCAGTCCAGCGCGACCAGGCCGTGCGCGCCGACCGGCTGGCTGGCGGCCAGCTCGGTGAGGCGTTCGTGCGAGGCGAGCCCGGCGGGAGCGCCGTGCTCGACGAACCAGCCGAAGATGTCGCCGACACCGCTCTGGCCGGCCTCGTAGCCCCACGCCCCGGGGCTGATGCCGCCGTCGACCACGCCGCACATGCCGGCGACCTCGGCCGGGTGCTCGCCGTTGACCACGTGACAGGTGGACGTGCCCATGATGGCCACGAGCCGACCCGGCCGCACGGCCTGCGCGGAGGCCGCGGTGACGTGCGCGTCGACGTTGCCGACCGCTACCGCGATCCCCTCCGGCAGTCCGGTCCAGGCGGAGGCGCGGGCGGTGAGCGTGCCGGCGCGGGCACCGAGTGGCAGCAGCGGGCCGTCGAGCTTGGCCACGAAGTCGCCGAAGTCGGGGTTGAGCGTGGTCAGGAAACTCTCGGACGGGTACTGCCCGTCCTGCAGGATGCCCTTGTAGCCGGCGGTGCAGACGTTGCGGGTCTCGGTGCCGCTGAGCTGCCAGACGATCCAGTCGGCGGCCTCGATGAACCGCTCGGCCCGGTGGTAGATCTCCGGGTCCTCCTCCAGGATCTGCAGACCCTTGGCGTACTGCCACTCAGCGGAGATCTTGCCGCCGTAACGGCCGATCCACGGCTCCGCCCGCTCGTGGGCCAGCGCGTTGATCCGGTCGGCGTGCGGCTGCGCGGCGTGGTGCTTCCACAGCTTGACCCACGAGTGCGGCCGGTCGCGCAGCTCGGGATCCTCGCAGAGCGGGGTGCCGTCGGCGCGCGTCGGTAGGACGGTGCAGGCGGTGAAGTCGATGCCGATGCCCACCACGGCGGCGGGGTCCACTCCCGCGGCGGAGACCGCCGCGGGAACGGCGTAGCGCAGCACGTCGCGGTAGTCGTCCGGATTTTGCAGCGCCCAGTCCGGGGGCAGTGGTCTACCTCCGGGCAACGTCTCGCTGATGACCCCGTCGCCGTATTCGTGCACCGCGGTCCCGAGTTCGGCACCGTCACGAACCCGGACCACGAGGGCCCGCCCGGAGAGAGTGCCGAAGTCGACACCCACGACGTAGCTTTCGGCAGCTCCGCCCACACGCTCCATGTTCACCTCCACCGTTAACGGGGATAGTGTTAACGCTCACATCCAGCCTCGTCAAGACATCTACCTGCAACAGCTCCGTAACGGAACGCGGAGGCCGCACTGACTCGGGCGCGTCGATAGCGGACCGCCGCAGAGGACGCGACCCGACCCGAGCGTCGAGCCGTCCCGACTTCCCGCTGCGCGGCGCCCCCGGCGCCGCCGGGGCGCGGCGACGATCACACCCGCCGCCGGAGGACGCGACGGCGCGGCCCGGACGGGGCAGGTGGCGTGACGACGGCGTCATCCTCGCGTGGCTGCGACAGCGTCACCCCACGACCACGATTGGCCCGCCGATGGGATGTCAGCGATAACATCGACAGCGCCGATGCTCGCGCATGATCAGACCTGTCAACCGGACTGTCGCCACGTCCGAGCCCATGACCCGCGCTCCAGTGCTCGGCACTCGATGCCGGCCGCCGACCGCCATCGAATGTTATCGATAACATTCGACGTTCCGCCGTGCGCGAACCGCGCGGAGCGTGGTGATCGACTCCAGGTCGACGATGTGGCGAGCCAGGCCCGGGCACGCCGATGGCCCGGCCCACCTGGGCCGGGCCGTCGGATGTCGGGTCAGACCGTCCGGCTGCGGTTGTAGAGCGCCCTGGCCCACCAGAAGCAGGCCACCGTGATGACGCCGCACCACGCGACCGCGAGGAGCCCGTTGGCACCGATCCCCGTGCCGAGCAGCAGGCCGCGGAGCGTCTCCATGACCGGGGTGAAGGGCTGGTAGTCGGCGAACAGGCGCACCGGGGTCGGCATCGAGTCGGTGGGGACGAAACCGCTGCCGAGGAACGGCAGCAGCACCAGCGGCATGGGCAGGTTGCTGGCCGCCTCGACGCTCTTGGTGACCAGGCCGAGAGCCACCGACAGCCAGGTGACGGCGAAGGTGACCATGACCAGCACGCCGATCGCGGCGAGCCATTCGACGGCGTTGGCGGTGGGACGGAACCCGACCAGCAGCGCCGCGCCGGTGACGCCCGCCAGGCCGAGCATCGTCTGGAACATGCTGCCCAGGACATGGCCGGTGAGGACCGACGGTCGGAAGATCGGCATGGTACGGAAGCGGGCGATGATGCCCTCGGCCATGTCCATGGCGACCGAGATCGCGGTGCCCTGCGCCGCGCTGGCCACCGTGATGAGCAGGATGCCGGGGGTGACGTAGTTGGCGTAGTCGGCCCGACCGCCGGCAGGCCCGAGGCCGGCGCCGAGTGTGCCGCCGAAGACGTAGACGAAGAGCAGCAACAGGATGACCGGGATGCCGACGAGCATCAGGGTCAGGGAGGGGTAGCGGCGCATGTGCAGCAGGTTGCGCCGCAACATGGTGTTGGAGTCGCGCAGGGCGAGGGTGAGGGTGCTCATCGCGCTGAAGCCCTTTCGTGGCCGGGCCGCCCGGCTCGGGTGTCGGGTTGGCCGGTGAGGGCGAGGAAGACGTCGTCGAGGTCGGGGGTGTGCACGGCGAGGCCGGCCACGGTTATGGAGTCCCGGTCGAGGTCGTCGAGGAGGGACCGCAGCGAGCCCACTTCACCGTCGCTCGGCACCTGGAGGGTCAGCGCGGCGTCGTCCCGGGTGGCGGCGGTGAACGTACGGGCCGCCGAGTCGAGCCCCTCCTGGTCGGCGAAGCGCAGGACGACGTGACCGCCCGGGATGAGCCGCTTCAGCTCGTGCGGGGTGCCCTCGGCGATCAGTCGGCCGTGGTCGAGGAAGGCGACGCGGTCGGCGAGCTGATCGGCCTCCTCCAGGTACTGGGTCGTCAGCAGGATGGTGACGCCCTCGGCGACGAGCGCCTTGATGATGTGCCACATGGCGCGGCGGCTGCGCGGGTCGAGCCCTGTCGTCGGCTCGTCGAGGAAGATGACGCGGGGATTGCCGACCAGCGTCATCGCGAGGTCGAGTCGACGGCGCATGCCGCCGGAATACGTCGCGGCCGGCTTGTCCGCCGCTCCGCCCAGGTCGAACTGGTCGAGCAGGTCGGCGATCCGTCGGCGACCCGCCGCCCGGTCCAGGTGACACAGGTCGGCCATGAGGTGCAGGTTCTCCCGGCCGGTGAGCAGGTTGTCCACGGCGGAGAACTGGCCGGTGACACCGATCGACTCGCGTACGGCGTCGGCGTCGCGGGTCACGTCGTGCCCGAGGACGCGGGCGAGGCCGCCGTCCGCCGGCAGGAGGGTGGAGAGGATCTGCACGGTGGTGGTCTTGCCGGCGCCGTTGGGGCCGAGCAGCGCGAAGATCGTGCCCTCGGTGATCATGAGGTCGATGCCGTCGAGCACGACCTTGTCGCCGTAGGACTTGCGTAGGTCGGTGGTGACGATCGCGGGCTTCCTGCTGCCGTTCATGGTCTCCTCGCTTGCGGTGGGGGTCGGGGCGGATCAGGCGCGGCGGATCGTGATGTCGCCGTACGAGGTGTTGGCACGGATCTCGACCGTCTCGTCGGTCTCGGCCGGACCGTCGGTCGTCTCGAGGGCGTTGTGTACGCGACCGTGTCGGGAGCTGACGTCGAGCCAGGCGGCGGTGCCGCGCCGGACCCCGACCTCGATCGCCCCGTACGAGGTCTGCGACTCGATCGCCCCGCGTACGACCTGGCCCAACCGCACGTTGCCGTACGCGGTCCGTGCCACCACCGAAGCCGTCGACGCGTCGACGGTGATGTCGCCGTACGCGGTGTTGATCCGGACGTCACCGCCGCTGCTGCCGATCCAGCAGTCACCGGACGAGTTCTTGATCTCGACATTGCCGTCGACCGCGCCGAGGCGCACCTTGCCGGACGATGCCTTCACCCGGGCGGAACCGGTGACGCGCTCCACCGCGACCTCGCCGTGACTGCTGTCGATCTCCAGCGAGCCGGTCTCCTCCAGGCGGATGGTGCTCCCGGTCTT
Source organism: Micromonospora sp. NPDC005172 (assembly GCF_040608555.1). Taxonomy (NCBI): domain Bacteria; kingdom Bacillati; phylum Actinomycetota; class Actinomycetes; order Micromonosporales; family Micromonosporaceae; genus Micromonospora; species Micromonospora sp. NPDC005172. Next base: position 23,281 of record NZ_JBEXIL010000055.1, on the reverse strand, counting down.
GATGCGGCACTCGCCGAGCCGTCCCTCGCCGCGGAAGACCGCCCACGCCGCCTCGGCATGCAGCCGGCTGCCGCTCGGCACCTCGATCAGCACGTCGACGGACGGTCCGGAGCCGAAGCCGTACCGACGCCAGCTCTTCGGCACCCTGATGCGCAGCTGCCCGGCGGCGAACTCGACTGTGGTCTGCTCCGCCGCGCTCACGTCGGACTTGCTCGACGGGTCGCGGGGCCGCACCCGTACCACGGTGTCGGTGCGGTCGGTCGCGGCGATCCAGGCGTCCCCGATGGGCAGCTCGACCTGGACGGAGATCGGTTCTGGTGTGTCGAAAACAGGCATGGTGGTCTCCCGGGAGGGTGTCAGCGAAGGCGGAAGGAGGTGCGGACAGGCGCGGTTCAGCGCGCCCAGCCGGTGACGTGCTGGCCGGACCTCGGGGGTTCCGGCCGGCGTGGCGGCTGGCGGTCGGGGCCGCCGGCCCCGACGGCACTGGCGACGGCGCGCACCAGCCAGGCGTTGACGGACAGCCCGGCGCGGCTCGCGGCCTCGTCGACGCCCGCCTTGAGGTGGTCGGGAAGGCGGAGGTTGATCCGGGACGTGCCGCCCTCGTCACCCTCGGGCGGCACCAGCGGCGCCGGGGCCGCCGGCGGTTCACCGGCCTGGCCCGGCCCGTCCGTGGGCGGGATGGCGGGTGCCACCACGAAGTCGGGCTCGCGTCCGCGCAGCCGGACGTGCACCGATCCGGGGGCGAGATCGCGGGTGATCTCGTCGGCGGCGTCGGAGAGCGCTTCGAGCAGCGTGAGGTGAGTCGCCGCTTCGAGTTGGGTGAAGAGCCGTTCGGCCAGCACCCGACCCTCCGGGTCCACGCCCTCGGCGGCCACGGCGAATTCGTTGCGCAGATTCTCGACGTACGGCCTCAAGTCCATGGCACCATCATGGCACCACTTTGGCTCACGATGCAACAGGCATGGCTCACTCTGCTGCCATGACGAACGTCGTCGCAGGTCACCGCCGGTGCGCCGCCCCTCCGAAGGCGCGGCGGACCAGCCGGTTGGCGACCTCCTGGCTCAGCCCGGTGGCCACCAGCAGGTCACTTGTCGTCGTCCGCACCTGCGCCACCACGACGGCACCGGAGAAACCGACCCCCTCGCGGTAGGCGTCACCGGCGGCGCAGACCGCCGCGAGAGCCCGCTCCCGCGCCTGAATGGGTTCCTGACCGGCGGCGAACTGCCGCTTGAGCAGGCGTACCGCCTCGGCAAGGTCGGCGACGGCCGTGGGCATCCGTTCCGGGACGGACTCACCGTCCTCGATGAGTGTCACCACCCGACGGATGAGCGTTCCCGTGTTGCGCATCGCCCGGTCGATCGGCTCCGCCGTGTGCGCGTACCGGGCCACCGGCCCCTGCCGCTCGTGCCAGTGCACGGGCGAGAGGGTGCTGGCCTCCCGGGCACCCTGCGTCGCCTCGACGAGGGCCCCCAGCTCGTCCTTGTTGTCGCGCAACTTCGCCCGGGCCGTCAGCGCGCGGGCGATGTCACGGTCGGCCAACGCGCCGGCGGTGGCCTCGAGCTGGTCGCTGAGCAGGTCCAGCGCCGGTCGGGCGGCCCGGTTGAGCACCCGCAGCGGGCTCAACGGCAACAGGACGGCGGTGACCAGCAGCGCCATCGTGCCCCCGACGAGGGCGTCCACGAAGCGGGGAATCTCCAGGTCCCGCACGGACGGACTCAACGTGGCGATGAGCACGGCCGTGGCCCCGGCCTGGATCACCACCGCCGCGCTGCCGGCGAGGAACAACGCGACCAGGATCGCCAGCACGACCATCAGCGCGAGCTGCCACCACCCGGTGCCGATCACCCCGAGCAGCAGGTCACCGACCAGCACCCCCACGGTGACACCGATGATCAGTTCGATGGTGCGACGCAGGCGTTGACCGACCGACGCCGCGAGGGTGGAGACCGCGGAGATCGGCGCGAACACCGGCTGCGTGACGTGCAGCACCTGGTGCGCCACCAGCCAGGACAGCGCCGCGGCAAGGCCGGCCTGCAGGGCCAGACCGCCGATGCCTCGAACCCGCCGCCCCCGGGCCCGCAGCGTCTCCGACAGCCGGCCCCACAGGCGGGCGCCGGTCGACGTCGGGCCGGACCGCGCTCCCGCGCCAGCGCGTGCCGGCGCGTCCCCCTCCGTACCGGGTCGACCGGCAGCGACCATGGCGGGCGGCTACCCCGCCGTACCCCGATCAATCCTGGCCGCCGGGCACGACCACGCGGGTCCGTGCCGGGCCGGCGTCCGACGGCGGGTCGCGCTCAGCGCGCGGCGAGCGTCTTCTCGGCGTACGCCCAGAGCTGGTCCGCCGCCACCGGGTCGACCGCGTGGTCGGCGACCCCGTCGGTGGCGTCGGGTCCACCGGGAACCACAGCCATCTCCTGGTTGTCGACGAAGTACCGGCCGCCGATGCCGTCGAGCAGGGGTGACGCGGCGAGCAGGACCGTGGTCGACGCGCCCTGGGCGGGCGTCTTGTAGTAGTCCGGAACCACGAGGTCGCCCGCCTCGTCCATCGCGCCGAGCGCGCGCATCGTGTCGTCGTCGAGGTGGCGCTGGAGATTGGTGTGGATGTACCCGGGGTTCAGGGCGTTCGCGGTGATCCCGTCCGCCGACCACCGCCGGCTGATACCCACCGCCAGCAGGACGTCCGCCGTCTTCGACTGCCCGTACGCCGACCACGGGTCGTACGGCCGCCGCTCGAACTGGGGATCCTCGACGTCGAACGGGGCGCCCAGGTGCGCTCCGGAGCTGACCACCACGACCCGCGCCGCGCCGGCCGCCCGCAGGTTGTCGTGCAGTCCGACGGCCAGCGCGAAGTGGCCCAGATAGTTGGTCGCGAGCTGGAGCTCCCAGCCCTGCGCGGAGAGCTGGCGGGTCGGGAGCGCCATGATGCCGGCGTTGGCGACCAGCGCGTCGAGCGGACCGTCCCAGGCGGCGACGAACGCGTCGACCGACGCCAGGTCGGCGAGGTCGAGCACGGCCGACCGGACGCCGCCCCGGGTGGCGTCGCCGGCGAATCCCTCGACGAGCCCGGTCGCCCGGGCCGGGTCGCGGACCGCGACGGTGATCTCCGCGCCGGCGTTGGCCAGGGCGCGGACCGTTTCGACCCCGATGCCGGAGGCGCCACCGGTGACGATCATTCGACGCCCGGTCAGGTCCACGCCATCGAGGATCTCGGCGGCGGTGGTGCGGGCGGTGAAGGGAGTGGTGAGGCGTGCGTGCGCTGTCATGTCCACCACGCTATGTTCGTCGTACTGGACTGCCTATAGTCTGGAGTCTCTGATACTTTCGCCAGCGTCCAGGACAGGGCGGGATGGATCCTCTCGAAGACGTGCTGGCGCTGCTCGGCGCCACCGCGCACGTGTCCGCAGGCCTCGTCGCCGGCGGGCGCTGGGCGGTGCGGTTCGAGCCGCCCGCCGGCCCCAAGTTCAACGCCATCCGACGCGGCCGCTGCTTCCTCCAGGTCGAGGGCGAGCCGGAGCCGATCGGCCTCGCCGAAGGCGACTGCTACCTGTTGACCCGGCCGGTGGCGTACACGCTCTTCAGCGACTCCGACGCGCCGGTCCAGCCGGCGTACCCGATCTTCGCGGCCGCCGCCGACGGCGTGGCGCACGCCGGTGAGGGCGACGACATGTTCCTCATCGGCGGCGCGTTCTCGCTTGGCGAAAGGGGGCGCAGCCTCCTGCTCGACAGCCTTCCGCCGGTCATCCACGTACCCGCCGACGCCCCCGGGGCCGGCACCATCCGGTGGGCCCTCGACGAGATCGACACCGAGCTGCGGCGGCCTCAGCTCGGGTCGCGGCTCGTCGCCGAACACCTGGCGCTCGTGCTGCTGATCCAGGTCCTGCGGGTGCACCTCGCCCGCGACCCGCAGCACACGTCCGGCTGGCTCGCCGGGCTCGCCGACCCGGTGGTCGCCCCCGCGCTGCGGGCGATGCACGCGCGACCCGCACAGCCCTGGACGGTGGACGCGATCGCCCGCGCCGCCGCCGTCTCCCGGTCGACGCTCGCCGCCCGCTTCCGCAGGGTCGTCGGCGTGGGTCCGCTGGAATACCTCACCGGATGGCGGATCGAACTCGCGGCCGACCGCATCCGTCACGGCTCCGACTCCGTCGCCGCCATCGCCCGGGCCGTCGGATACGGCTCGGAGAGCGCCCTCAGCGTGGCCTTCAAACGGGTCACCGGCGTGTCGCCACGCGCGTATCGCCGCCAGGTGGCCGGGGGCGCCGCGAGCGGGTAGGCGACGCCGCAGCGCCGGCGACCGCCGGGGCTGCGGCGTCACCCCGGGCGATTGGGCGCGTCCCGGCGGGGTAGACCCCGGTCCGCCACAGACCGGTGGTGGGCCACCCGCGGCCGGATCGCCGGCCCCGGGCGGACGAGGTGTCTCGGGGGGCGATGGCGGATGGATCAGCGCGGGTGAGCGGGCCCGAGACCGCCTCGGACGTCGTGGAGCTGCGGGTGCACGGTGTCTCCGGCGCGAGCACCGAGCAGGTGCTCGGCCTGGCGCGCACGGTGCAGGTCGCCGGCGACCGCATGGGCGGCTTCGTCCGGGTCCGGCCCCGCTGGGCGACGCCCGAGGCGCGGGGTGTGACGCTGGAGGCGTACCGCTGGGGTGATCTGCCCTCCGGGACCGTGGCCCGGACCCTGGCGCTGGTTCTGCTGCTGCCATTCCTGCTGGTCAACGTGGCGATCTGGATGCGCCCGGCGAACCCCCGCTCGGAGAGCGTGGTCAAGTCCCTGTGCCGCCTGCTGGCGCTGACGCTCACGGTGCTCTACGTGCTCGCCATCGCCGGCGTGGCCCTCGACCTGCTCGCCTGGCACTGCCTGAACTCGCCCCGCTGTCTGGCCGGTCGCAGCTGGCTGTCCTGGTTCAGCGGGCAGCCGGTCGGGCGGCGGCTGGCGGTGTTCGCGCTGGTCCCGGTCGTCGCGATCGGCCTGGTCTGGCGGCTCAGCAACCGGCCTGGACGGTCGTTCGAGGCGTTCCGCGCGCCCGACGAGGAGGTTTCCGGGCATCGGCTCAGCACGGTCGGTACGTGGGACGCCGAACCGCTGGTCGGACGGCTACGGTCCGTGCACGTCGCCGCGGCGTTCGGGACGCTGTGCCTCGTCCTGCTCGCCGCCCGCGCCGCGAAGGGCGGCTCGGTCGTCACGGTCGTGTTGGCGGTGGTCACCGGCGTGGTCCTGGTGGCCTGCGTGGCGCTGCTCTGTACGCCCGCGCTGATGGACCGGTCCCCCACCGATCGGCGGCTGGACGCGGTCACCACCGCCCTGCGGACGACCGCGATGATCCTGACCGTCGTGGTCGCGGTCCACCTGGTGACAAGCCCTGCGAACTGGCGCGAGGACGGCGCGCTGCCCGGCTTCGACAGGACGCTCACCTGGCTGTTCGCCGTCCAGACGGCGCTGCTCGTCGCCCTCGCCGTGGCCCTGCTCTGGCGGCGCAGAGGCAGCCCTCTGTTCGGGTTGGGAGCGCTGGTCATCACGGCCGCGGCGATCAGCGCGGCGGTGGGGTACTCCGCCGAACTGGTCTACCGGGTGGCGGACTACCTCGACCGCGACCTGCCGACCGGGGAGGGAATAGCCACCGGACCACCCCGGGCGTTCACCTGGGCGATCTTCGGCTTCCTCCGTACGGCGGTGGTCACGGTCCTCGTCACCGGCCTGGTCGTCGTGATCTCCCGACCCGGTCGCCGCCGTCGCGCGACGGCGATCGTGGCCCGCGACTATCCGCACGCCCCGCCGGAGGCCGGGCCGCGACTGCGCCAGGTGCGCGACGCGCTGGCCCGGGCCAGCTTCACCGAACGCCTCGTGCTGCTGGGTGTGATCTTCGGCTGCCTGTCCGGCGTCGGTGCCGCCACCACCAGCCTCGGCCTGCTGGGGCTGTTTCCGGGCGACGTCGTCGAGCGGTACACACGGTTACCCGCCGAGGCGATCACCTTCAGCATCGCGTTCACGAGCTGGGTGAAAGCGGTGGCCCTCCTCGGCCTGATCCTCGGAGGGATCTTCGCCTACCGCACGGAAGGGTTCCGGCGGCACGTCGGCGTCATCTGGGACCTCGGGACCTTCTGGCCCCGGGCCGCCCACCCGTTCGCGCCGCCCTGCTACGCCGAACGGGCGGTGCCGGAGCTGACGCGACGCATCACCTACCTGGTCGAACGTGGCAACGCCGTACTGCTGTCCGGGCACAGCCACGGTTCGGTTCTGCTCGCCGCGGCGGTCCTTGAGCTGCCACCTCGGATCAGCAGCCGGGTCGCGCTGCTCACGTACGGGTCCCCACTGCGCCGCCTCTACGCTCGGCTGTTCCCCGCGTACATCGACGACGCGGTGCTGCACGAGATCGGCAGGAGGGTCGGCTGGCGGTGGGTCAACCTCTGGCGGGACACCGACCCGATCGGCGGGCGCGTCTTCGCCGACCGGGGGCCAGCGGGGTCCGACGGTGACCCGGCCACGGCGGTGGACCGCCGCGAGGTCGACCCCAGCGCGGTGGTCACCCCGCCGGGCGACAGCGTTCCCCCACCGATACAGGGGCACTGGCCGTCCGAGTCCGACGAGCGGTACATCGACGCGGTACGGGAGTTGGCGCGGCGCCTGCGGAACGCGCCGCCCCGGTGACGCCACGGCTAGCGTGCCGGCTGGGAGGCACGCCAGTCGTCCAGGCGTGTGCCGGGGATGCGTGCGCCGTCGGCGGGGACGAGAGAGCGCTCCTTGAGGGTGGCGCCGAAGTACCTCGCGCCGGGGTCGGTCACCACCGAACGGGAGTCGTGGCGGGCGGCGAGGAACGACCGACCCAACTCGTCGAGGCGGAACTGCTCCGGGCCGGCGATCTCGACGGTGCCGTCCACCGGTGCGCCGAGCGCGACCGCTGTCACCTCGGACGCGACGTCGTCCGCTGCCATGGGTTGGATGAGCACCGGCGCCAGCCGTGCCGTGTCGCCGTCCGTGGCGGCGTCGACGATGCCCTGGACGAACTCGAAGAACTGGGTCGCCCGGACCACCGAGTACGGCAGTCCGGAGGCGGCCACCAGTTTCTCCTGTGCGAGCTTCGCCCGCATGTACCCGCCCTCGGGAAGCCGGTCGGAGCCCACGATGGAGAGCACCACGTAGTGCCCCACACCGGCGGTCGCGGCGGCGGCGAGGAGGTTCCGCGTCGACGTCTCGAAGAACTCCCGCACGGCGGTGTCCTCGAACGACGGGGAGTTCGACACGTCGACGACGACGTCGGCGGCGTCGAGGGCCTCGGACACCCCATCGCCGGTAAGCGTGTTGACGCCGGTCTTGGGCGACGCCGCCACCGCCTCGTGGCCCTGCCCACCGAGGTTCTCGACGACCTTGGAGCCGATGAGGCCACTCCCGCCGATGACGGCGATCTTCATGATCGAATCACTCCCCGTCCACGGGCGTTGCGCAGGTTCGCAGGATGAAACCAGCCTACGGAGCGCGCCGCGCCGGCGCGGTCGACATCGCCGCTCATGATTGTGATCGCTGCCGGGAACCCTGATCGTGACAGGCTGGAGGTCGACGTGGCCGCGGTGTCCCACCCGGTGTTCGCACGCGTCTACGAGCGCATCGAGGAGCTGCGCCGCTTCCGGTTCCCGACCACCAGCTCCAGCCCCTCCGCACCGTGCGCGGTGGGCCGGGCCGTCCGGACCGACGAGCGGCAGGGCGGGGCGCCGCTCACCGGGTCGGCAGGTTGGCCCGCGGCTCCTACGTAGTCGGGTCGGCCAACCTACGTAGTGACTGCGGACGCTCGACGGCTGGCCGGCGGCTGCAATGGACACATGACCAGCAACGAGGCCGCGAAGGCCAGCAACCCGGACAGCGCCGAGGCGATCGCCCGGCCCACCACACCACCGACCACGCCACCGCAGCGAACCACCACGGACGACGCCCCGACCCGAGCGGACATCGCCGCACCGGCACCGCCGCCGGTCCGGGCACCCACCCAGGACCGCCAGGCGGAGCAGGCACAGCGCGCCGACGGGCCGCCCGACACGGCGACGCCGGCGGCCAAGGGCGACGCACAGGCGGCACCGGCCACACCCACGCCGGCGCCGCCGACGACCATCACCGCCGACACGGTCGCCGCCCGCGCCGTCGTGCTCGACGGCGCGGACAACGCGCTGGTGCTCACCAACTTCACGACCCGTGCGTACACGATCGGGATGAACGGTGGCACCAGCACCATCAGCCTCGCGAACGACAAGCGCGCCTACACGACGATCCTGGACGGGCAGAACGGCAACCTGTGGGCGGCCAACAACGTCAACAGCCGCAGCCTCAGCGCCAACCAGGTCGACCTGGACGGCCCGAACAACCACGTCAAGTTCTGCCACAGCAAGACCCGTACGTACACCGTCGGCATCGACGGCGAGCACAGTTCGATGTCGTTCGCCCACCCCGACACCCGGCAGTACAAGCTGCTGCTCAACGGCACGACGGGTGACCTGTGGGCGGCCAACAACGTCAACAGCCCCACTGTCACGGCGACCACCGTGTCCGCGACGAACGCGGTCAACTCGAAGGTCGTCGCGGCGAACGAGGTCGACCTCGACGGGGTCAACAACCACATCAAGTTCTGCCACAGCAAGACCCGCACCTACACGGTCGCGATCAGCGGCGACCAGAGTTCGATGTCCTTCGCCAACCCCGACACCCGGGCGTACACCGTGGTCATCGACGGTGTGCACGGCGACATCTCGCTCGCCAACGCGGACCTGGCCGAGGAGTTCGACGTCGCAGCCGACCACCTGCACACGGCGATCCCTGGCGCGGTGCTCGTGATCGGAGAGACCGGCGCGTTGGAGCTGGCCGACAAGCCGTACGACAGCGCGGTGGCCGGCGTGGTCTCCGGGGCCGGCAGCTTCGCGCCGGCGATGGTGCTGGACCGCCGTCCGGACAGTGACCAGCGCCGCCCGCTGGCCCTGGCCGGCAAGGTCTACTGCCTGGTCGACGCGACGCACGGCGCGGTGCGCCCCGGCGACCTGCTGACCACGTCCCCCACCCGGGGGCACGCGATGCGGGTTGCCGACCCGCTCAAGGCGGTCGGGGCGATCCTGGGCAAGGCGCTCGGGCCGCTGCCGACCGGTCGGGCGCTGGTGCCGATCCTGGTGACCACGTCATGACCAGTCTGCGTCAGGCCGCCGGGAAGTACCTGCGCTTCGAGGCGCCCATGACGGTACGGGAGGTCGGCACCGAGCTCGGCCACCCCACCGGCTCCACCCGGCGGCTGCTCGTGCAACTCGAACAGACGTCGAGCGAGTGGTTCTCCGGGAGCCTGCTGCCCTCCAGCGTCAAGGGTTCGGCGTGGCTGCGGCTGTTCAGCGACGGCGGCTACATGTTCGACGGGCACGTGCACGAGAACGGCGCCGTCGCGCACAGTTGGTCGATGGTCGCCACGCCGGGCTTCGTGGACGACGACGGCAACGCCTTCGTCTTCTCCGCGAGCGGCAAGGTGTCGGACAACCACAGCAGCGACGACTTCGCCGAGCACGGGCAGGACCCGCGGATCGCGCAGTACTGGGATCAACTCAGCACCGCCAGCGTGAACTTCCGGCTGAGCGTGACGATGAACGTGGGGCAGCTGATCGGCAACATCCTGAAGTGGATCCCGGTGGTGCTCTTCGGCGCGGTGGTCGCCGGGTGGATCGCGTTCTTCGGCCAGCCGGGCAAGGTCCACGCGTACAAGGACGAGAACGGGACCACCCATTTCTGGAAGTCGAGGGAGTGAGGTCATGACCAGCGTCCGTACCGCCGCCGCCCAGTACCTCGACATCCGTGCGCCGCTGACGCTGCGTCAGGTGGGTACGCAGGTCGGGCATTCCGGCGGGTCGACGAGGGTGGCGATGGACCGACTGGAACAGGAGTGGACCGAGACGTTCTCCGGCAGCCTGCTGCCGTCGAGCGTCAAGGGCACGGCCTGGCTGCGGATGGCCAGCGACGGTCACTACTGGTTCCAGGGGCACGTGCACGAGAACGGCTTCCTCAGCCACAGTTGGAGCTTCGCCGCCGGGCCGAACGTCGTGGACCAGCACAGGAACGTGTTCGTGGCCATCGCCACCGGCCGGGTGACCGATGACCACAGCAGCGACGACTTCAGCATCACCGGTCACGACCCGCGCATAGCCGAGTTGTGGGAGCAGATCCGGTACGCGCCGGTCAGCTTCCGGCTCGACGTCACGGCCAACTTCGCCGAGGTGGCCAAGAAGGTGGGCACGGCGATCCTGACCGGGTTGGGTTTCACCCTCCTGGTCGGCACGATCAACGTCCTCGGCGCCAAGGGCGCGGACTGCCGCGAGGATTCCAACGGCAGGGTCACCTGCTACACGAAGAACTCCTAGCCGTTTCATAAGGGCGGTCGAGCTGAGGACGCGGCGGTGACCGTGGCGCTTGTCGCGCCACGGCCGCCGCCGCGTCCTCAGCCGGTCGGCCGTAACGCGTCCGACAGGTCCCGCCGCGAGGTCACCGCCAGCTTGCGGTACGCCCGTCCCAGGTGTGTCTGCACGGTACGCACCGACAGCACCAACGCCTCGGCGATCTCCCGGTCGGACAGGCCCCGGGCGGCGAACCCGGCGATCTGCCTCTCGCGCGCGGTCAGCCCCGCCACCCTCGCCGGGCCGTCGTGTACCGCCGATCGCAGCCGGGCGCGCAGGTCGACGGCGAGCCCGCCGGTGTCGGTCGCCCCGGATCGACGACCGGCCTCGCCGGCCACCTTCAGCGCCTGACCGGTCATGTTCATGTCCACGAGGCGGTGCGCGTGCTCCAGGATCACGGTCGGATCGCGTCCGGCCAGCGCGATCACCGCCCGCCCGGCCGCGACGAGCCGCTCGGCGTCCACGTGGCCGATGGCCTCGGCAATGCGGTCCGCGTAGCGGGCGGGACCGGCGACCGGGTCCAGATGCGCGGCGTAGATGAGGTAGCCCAGCTCCACCAGCCAGCTCCCGGACGCGTGGGCGACGACGATCGCCTCGTCCATCAGTCCGCCGGCTCGCGCCGGCCGGCCGGACGCCGCGGCGACCGCCGCCTGCGCCCACGGGCGCAGTCCCGGGATCAGCGCGACCGCGTCGACCCGGTGGTCCCGCAACACCGCCTCCGCCTCGTCCGGGCGGCCGTCCTCGGCAAGGGTGACGGCCAGCCAACCGGTGGCCTCGGAGCGGAACATCCCGTTGCCGCCGGCCTGCTGGGCGACGGCGTCCCGGAGCCGGCTGATGGCGCCCGCCCGATCCCCGCTGACCCGCTGGGCGTAGCCGTCGAACAGGGGCCAGGCGGTGTGGGAGAGCCCGGAGACGAGCGGGTCCGGCGGCAGCGGCCACCGCCCGGCGGCCGGGTCGGTGAGCGGACCGGTCGGGGTGGGCTGACGCCACAGCTCGGCCAGTGCAAGCGCCGCGCCGGCCATTCCGCGGACCTGCGGCAACGCCGACGAGCCGGACCGCTCGACCGTCTCGACAGCCGCGCGGCCCACCCGTACCGCCTCCTCGGTGTGGCCGGCCAGCACCAGCGCGGCAACCGACGCCAGGGTGACCCGCAGGCGCGCGCCGCGCGAAAGTGCCTCCCCTAGCAGCTGGCGAGCGCTCGTCAGCGCCTGCGCCGCCTCGCCGCTGAACAACTGGACCACCACACCGAGAGCCGCCAACTCCGCCTGGCCGGCCAGGTCACCGGCCGCTGCGGCGTCCGCGCGCAGCCGCCGCAGGTCGTCGTACGCCTGCCGGGGCTCGCGCCCGACCCAGAGGCGGTGCGCAGCCACGGCCATGCCCACCGTCACCCGGGCGGTCCGGTCACCGGCCGCCTCCGCGTCCCGTGCGGCGGTGTCCAGCGTCTCGTACGCCTCGACGGCGCGTCCCTGCTCGACCAGCGCGGCACCGAGCGCGACCGCCGCCGGCGCGCCGCCACCCTCGTGCCAGGCGCGACGGGCCAGCTGTTCCGAGGCGGCCGGGTCGACGTACAGGCAGAGGCCGGCCGACCTGATCAACTCCGGCGGCCCGACCGGTTGGCCGGCGTGCACCGCCCAGAGTGCGCTGGCCACACCCTGCGGTCCGCGCGGGCTGGCCTGGCGGGTACCGGCCAGCAGCGCGGCGGACACGCGTCGACGCCGCGCGGGCGACATCCGCCGACGGACCGCCGCGCCGAGCATCGGATCGCGTAACCGCACCAGGACCTGGTCGCCGCGCTCCTCGCTGCGGATCATGCCGAGCTGTTCGAGATCGGCGAGCAGCTCCGGCGACGCGGCGGCCTCCGCCACGGCCAGCGGCAGAGGCCCGCCGAGCGCCATGGCGGCCAGCGCCTCCTCGCCGGGGCGGCCGACGCGGTCCAGCTCCCGGTCGAGCAGATCGGCCACCTGCGCCGGCACCGCCAAGCCGGCGCGCCAGCGCCACTGGTCGCTGTCGCGCACGAGCGAACCGACCTCGCGCCCGTGGTCGACCAACGCCACCGCCAGATGCGGTAACCCGCCCGTCCACTGCCACAGCAGGTGGGTGGTGGACCGGCTGACCGGGCCGGCCAACCGCTCGGTCGCCAGCGTGCCGACCTGGGCCTCGGTCAGGGCGGGTACCACCAGCCGGCAGAGCCCCGCGTCCTTCCAGAGCGCGACGACGGCGTCCGGCGCCGGCACTCCCGACCGGACGGTGGCCAGGGCCCGGACCGCACGCGCCTGCACGAGGCCGAGAAGCACGCCGGCCGACGGTCCGTCGAGCAGGTGCGCGTCGTCGACGACCAGGACGGGTGTACGGGTAGGACCGCACCGCTCGACCAGGCTGGCCCGCACACTGCTGTGCACCAGGGCCGGGTGCAGGGCTGGGTGACCCCCGGTGAGGAGTTGCCCGAGCGCGCCGAAGGGCACCTCGTTGCTCGCCTCGGTGGCGGTGATCCACACCATGGCGAACAGTCGGGGCGGTAACTCGGCGACGACCGCCCGGGCGAGGGCCGTGCGACCGACCCCCGCCGGACCGATGAGGACAGCGCCGTCGGCCCGCACCAGCGCGGTGCGGGCCTGCGCGAGCATGCCGTCACGCCCCGTCAGCATCCCCGGATGATGACGGGACACCGGCCCCTCCGGCCATCGCCCATCCGACAGATGTCGTACGGCGTCAATCGTTGCCGACCAGACGTCGCGCACCGGGGCCTCGGGTGTCGCGGCCCCACGTTAATGGGTTGCCGCCTGCGACGGACGTCGCCAGAGTGGTGCCCATGACGTACTGACGGACACCATCCGAGCACCGCGCCGAGGCCGCTTCGCGCCGCCCGGTGCCGTACCTCCGTCCGTTCCTTGCGATCCAGCGAGAAGTGAGCGTCATTGTCCGAGTACCACCTCCCTCGGGAGTCCCTGTCCCCGCCCGCCCCCGCCACCGTCACGGTGTTCGCGTCCGCCGCGAGTTGGATCGAGTCCGCCGCGCTCGACCAGTGCCGGCAGGTGGCCGCCCTCGACGGCATGGTCCACGTCGCCGGCATGCCGGACCTGCACCCCGGAAAGGGTGCCCCCATCGGCGCGGCCATGGCGTCGACCGTGCTGTATCCGTTCCTGGTGGGCTCCGACATCGGATGCGGTATCGCCGTGTTCCCCATTCGACTCCGGCGCGTCGTACCCGAGCGGCTGGCCGCGCGGTTCCCCGACCTCGACCGTCCGCTCGACAGCGAGCTGGGCGCCGACGACCCGGCGTGGGCCGTTGTCGCGGGTGACGTTCCCGGCGACTATCGGGACGGACTCGGCACGGTCGGCCGCGGTAACCACTTCGTCGAGCTGGCCCGCGTCGACACCGTCTTCGCGCCGGAGCACGCACAGCGTCTCGGGCTCGCGACCGGTGACCTCGTCCTCGTCGTGCACAGCGGGTCGCGGGGTCTGGGTGAGCGGATCCTGCGTACGCACACCGAGGTGCACGGTGCGGGTCCCGCTCCCGACCCGGCCGCATACCTGGCCCGACACGACGAGGCGGTGCGCTGGGGCTCGCTCAACCGGCGGCTGCTGGCCGCCCGGGTCGCCTACGCTCTGGGCGCCGAGCCGGCCGAGCCGGTCGTCGACCAGTGCCACAACCTGGTCGAGGTGCGCGACGGCGTCTACCTGCACCGCAAGGGGGCGGCACCCGGTGACGGCCGCGACGTGCTGGTCGCCGGTACGCGGGGCACCGCGTCCTACCTCGTGGCGGCCCACGCGGGGGCGGACGCCAACCACTCGGTGGCGCACGGCGCGGGTCGCAAGATGTCCCGCGCCGACGCCCTGCGCCGGGGCCGCGCCAAGCACACGGTCGAGGAGCTGCGGCGTACCCCGGCGGGTTCGCTCGTGGTGTGCGGCGACCGCCAGTTGCTCTTCGAGGAGGCGCCCACGGCGTACAAGCGGATCGAGCAGGTGATCGGCGACCTCGTCGAGCATCGGCTCGCCACGCCGGTGGCCACCACGATCCCCCTGGTCACCTACAAGACGCCGGACGTCGGGGCCCGGTCGGACCGGCGTGAGCAGCGTCGCGGGCGGGGTCGGTCGTGAGCGCGTACCTGCTGCTCTCCGCCGGCCGTGGGCCGCGGGAGTGCGCGTGGGCGCTGGCCGAGCTGCTGCGCCGTCTGGAGGGTGACGCCGTTCGGCAGGGCGTGACTGTCCAGCGGGTCCAGGTGGCCCCTGGCGACGGGCCCGGCACCTGTCGGTCGGCGCTGATCCGGATGTCCGGCGCCGACGCCGAGGCGTTCGCGGCCTCCTGGACGGGGACGCTCTGCTGGCAGGCGCCCAGCCCCTACCGGGCGGGCGTGGGTCGTAAGAACTGGTACGTGACGGCGCAACCGCCGCCGAGCGACGCGCCGACGACGACGTTCGCCGAGGCCGACGTGGAGATCGTCGGCTGCCGCACCGGCGGTCCCGGCGGCCAGCACCGGAACAAGGCCAGCACGGCGGTACGCGCCACCCACCGTCCCTCGGGCCTCGTCGTGGTGGTGGACGACGAACGGCAGTTCAGCCTGAACCGGCGTATCGCCCTCGAACTGCTGCGCCAGCGTGTCGAGCGCGGCGACGAGGCGGCCCGGCGCGCGGTCGCCGTCGCCCGTTGGCGCATCCACGACGACCTCGTGCGGGGCGACCCGACCCGCGTCGAACGCCCGGAGCCGGTGTCCGCGCCGCGTCGGCAACGGCGTGGGCGGGCGGCCTCCGGCCGGTGAGAGCGGGCCTCGGGTCGGCGGTCACGAGGGGTTGCAGGCGTGTCGCCGACGTCGTACGTTAGCGATCACATCGATAAGCACGAATGCAAAGCGTCTGGTGCCGCGACCCGTCCCGCCGCAGAAAGGCCACCGACCGTGCCTCTGACCCGACGCGCGTTCACCCTGGGCGCGCTGTCCACCGCCGCTGCCGCCACCGGCGCGCTGAGCCTGCCGCGCACCGCCCTCGCCGCGCCGAACACCTCGTACGCCATGGCCTACTTCACCGAGTCCCCACAGGGCCTGGGCGCGGACTACGGACTGCACCTCGCCGTCAGCCGCGACGGTCTCAACTGGACGCCGCTGAACCAGAACAACCCCGTCGTCACACCGACCGCCGGGCAGTTGGGCCTGCGGGACCCGTTCGTCCTCCGCAAGCAGGACGGCACCTTCGTGGTGCTGGCCACGGATCTCAAGGGCACCAACTGGAACCAGACCAGCCAGTACCTGCACGTGTGGGACTCGGCCGACCTGACCAGTCTCACCGGCTACCGCCGAATCCGGATGCACACGCTGAACACCCACACGTGGGCGCCGACCGCGTTCTGGGACGCGGCCCGGGGGCAGTACGCCATCGTCTACTCGGCGAACAACGGTCAGGACGTGTTCCTGGTCAACTACACCAGCGACTTCCGGACGGTCAGCTCGCCGCAGGTGTTCTTCAGCCCCGGCTTCGGGGTCCTCGACGGCGACGTCGTCGTCGACGGGGGCACCACCTACCTGTACTACAAGAACCTCGCCAACGGGAACCTCTACGGCGCCCGGTCCGGCAGCGGCGCGCCGAACAGCTTCACCACGTACACCTCGGGGCTTCTACAGGGCAGCGGTATCGAGGCGCCGCTGCTGGTCAAGGCCGTCGACGGCAGCGGCTGGCGACTGTGGGGCGACTCGTACAGCCCGGTCAACAACGACTACTACGCCTGGTCGACAACCGCCATCGGCGCCAACTCCTGGACGCCGCTGAACCAGCGCGACTACACCCCACCGTTGAACGCGAAACACGGGTCGATGACCGGCATCAGCGACGCCGAGTACGCCGGTCTCGTCGCGCGTTGGGGAACGCCGAACTGGGTCCGGCTGAAGTCCTCCAACCTGCCGGACCGCTACGTGCGGCACTACAACTACGTGGCCCGCGTCGACACGTACCCGTTCGACCCGTACCAGGACCAGTTGTGGCGGATGGTTCCCGGTCTCGCCGACGCCGCGGCGGTGTCGTTCGAGTCGGTGAACAAGCCCGGCCTCTTCCTGCGCCACTACAACTACGAGGTACGGCTGGAGGCCAACGACAACAGTTCGGCGTTCCGGGCCGACGCGACCTTCTACCGCACCGCCGGCCTGGCCGACGCGTCCTGGACGTCGTTCCGCTCCTACAACTACCCGACCCGCTACCTCCGGCACTACAACTACGTGCTGCGCATCGACCCGCTGAGCGCCAGCTCCAGCGCCACGGATCGACAGGACGCCACCTTCCGGATCACCTCGTAGGGGCTCGCGGGCCGGGGCGCGCGGCACGGGCACCGGAGACGGCTCACACCTCCAGGATCGCGTCGGCGAACGCCCGTGGCGCCTCCTGGGGCAGGTTGTGCCCGATGCCACCGCCGACGATCCGGTGCTCGTACCGGCCGGCGAACTGCTTGCCGTAGACGCTGGGGTCCAGGTGAGGCGCGCCGTTGGCGTCACCCTCCAGGGTGATGCTGGGAACCGTGATCTTCGGCTTGCCGGCCAGGCGCTCCTCCACCTCGGCGTACTGCGGTTCGCCCTCGGCCAGGGCGAGCCGCCACCGGTAGTTGTGGATCACGATGTCGACGTGGTCGGGATTGTCGAACGCGGCCGCGCTACGGTCGAACGTCGCGTCGTCGAACGTCCACCTCGGCGATGCCGTCTGCCAGATCAGCCGGGCGAAGTCGCGGCGGCTACGGTCGTACCCCTGCCGGCCGCGCTCGGTGGCGAAGTAGTACTGGTACCACCAGGAGAACTCGGCCTTCGGCGGCAGCGGCGTACGGCCCGACTCCTGACCGTCGATCAGATAGCCGCTGACCGACACCAGACCGGAACAGCGCTCGGGCCACAACGCGGACACGACGTCGGCCGTACGCGCGCCCCAGTCGAATCCGGCCAGCTTCGCGCTGTCGATGTCGAGGGCGTCCAGGAGAGCGATGAGGTCGAGTCCCATCGCGGCCGGCTCGCCGTTGCGGACGGCGTCGTCGGCGAGGAGGCGCGTCGTGCCGTAACCCCGCAGGTACGGCACCACGACCCGGTGGCCGGCGTCGGTGAGCAGCGGCACGACGTCGACGAAGCTGTGGATGTCGTACGGCCAGCCGTGCAGCAGGATCACGGGGGGCCCGTCCGGCGGCCCGGCATCGACGTACCCGACGTTCAGGACGCCGGCGTCGATCTGTCGCACGTCATCGAACACCGCCATGGAACCGGTCCCCTTCGTCGCCTGGTTCGAGGCTGTCGGGCGCACCCTGAGTGCGCCGACGCCGCCCCCGGAGAAGCGTAGGGAGCCCCGAGTCGCCCGCGAGCGGCTTCGGCAAGGACGTCAGGGCCGTCCGGCGAATGGCTAGGATGCGGTCGCTGCCAGACCGGATGCGACGCTGGTCGTAGGGTGGTGACATGGCTGAGCGATCCCTGACCCTGATGGCGGTGCACGCGCACCCCGACGACGAGGCGACGAGCACCGGCGGCGTCCTCGCCCGGTACGCCGCCGAGGGCGTCACCACGGTCCTCGTGACCTGTACCGACGGGCGGTGCGGCGACGGGCCCGGCGGGGTCAAGCCCGGCGAGCCCGGCCACGACCCGGCCGCCGTCGTGGCCATGCGCCAGGCCGAGCTGGAGGCCAGCGCCGCCACCTTGAAGGTCACCCACCTGGAGACGCTCGGCTATGGCGACTCCGGGATGATGGGTTGGTCGACGAACGACCAGCCCGGCTCCTTCTGGACCACGCCGGTGGCCGAGGCCGCGGACCGGCTGGGCGAGTTGATCCGACGGTACCGACCCGACGTCATCGTCACCTACGACGAGAACGGGTTCTACGGTCACCCCGACCACATCCAGGCGCACCGCATCACCATGGCCGCCGTGGCACAGACCGACGTCCCCGCGAAGGTCTACTGGACGACGGTGCCCCGGACGGCGTTCGCGGAGTTCGGCCGGGTGATGAAGGAGCTCGGCATCGAGTGGGCCGACCCGGACGAGTCGTCGGACATGCCCGAGTTGGGTCTTCCCGACGACGAGATCACCACCTGGGTCGACACCCGCGACCACGGTGCCCAGAAGTTCGAGGCCCTGGCCGCGCACGCCAGCCAGACCGAGAACATCTTCTTCCTCCAACTTGGCCAGGAGCGGTTCACCGAGCTGATGGGCGTGGAGACCTTCGTCCGGGTGCGGGACAACACCGACGCGCCCGTTCCCGAGGACGACCTCTTCGCCGGCCTCCGCTGACGCGTTCCCACGCCGGGCGGGTCGGCCGGCTACCGTCTGCGGTGTGCGGGTGGTGGTGGCGGAAGACCTGGTGCTGTTGCGGGACGGGTTGATCCGGCTGTTGGAGGCACACGGTTTCGAGGTCGTCGCCGCCGTGGGCACCGGGCCGGATCTGCTGACCGAACTCGTCAACCGTCGACCCGACGTGACAGTGGTCGACGTACGGCTGCCTCCGACGTACACCGACGAGGGTCTGCGGGCCGCGCTCGCGGCGCGGGCCGAGGTGCCGGGCCTCCCGGTGCTGGTGCTCTCGGCGTACGTGGAGCGACTGTACGCGCGGGAACTGCTGGCCGACGGCCACGGCGGAATCGGTTACCTGCTCAAGGACCGGGTGTCCGACCTCGGTGAGTTCGTCGACGCGGTCCGCCGGGTCGCCGCGGGTGGCACCGCCCTCGACCCCACGGTGGTGGCGAAGCTGCTCGACAGCCGGAGCCGGTGGCACCGGCCTACGCGGTATCACCGGCCGGCTCGACGCCATCGACGCCCGCCTGTTGGTCGACAGCCCGGTCGGCGGCCCGACGCGGGTCACCGTCACGGTTCCGATCGAGCCCGAATGATCGGCGCGGGCACGCGCCCATCGTCAGGACGTCACGGCCGACTGTCCGCTGCGGCTGCCCGGCCCTGCGACCTGCCCCGGCCGAGGCGTCAGTACGCGGGGACCGGTCTCGGTGACCGCGACGGTGTGCTCGGAGTGGGCCGAGCGCGAGCCGTCCGCGGATCGGATCGTCCAGCCGTCCTGGTCGAACTTGATCTTATCGGTGGTGCGGCAGAACCACGGCTCGATCGCCACCGTCAGGCCGGGCTTGAGTGTCATGCCCCGGCCGGGACGGCCGTTGTTGGGCACGTGCGGGGCCTCGTGCATGGTGCGGCCGATGCCGTGCCCACCGAACTCGTTGTTGACCTGGTAGCCGTAGCGGTGGGCGACCTCGCCGATGGCGGCGGAGATGTCGCCGAGCTGGTTGCCCGGCCGTGCGGCACCGATGCCGGCCTCCAGCGCGACCTCGGTGGCCTCGATCAGCTTCAGGTCGGCCGGGGCGGGGGTGCCGACGACGACGGACAGCGCTGAATCGGCGGCCCAGCCGTCGATCTGGACCGCCATGTCGATGCTCAGCAGGTCACCGTCGCGCAGGACGTAGTCGTGCGGCAGGCCGTGCAGCACGGCGTCGTTGACCGAGAGGCACAGGACGTTGCGGAAGGGCCCACGACCGAAGGACGGTGTGTAGTCCCAGTAGCAGGAATCGGCACCCCGCTCCGAGATGCGGCTGCGGGCGTGGTGCTCGATGTCCAGCAGGTTGACGCCGACGGCGGCGACCGCCCGCAGCTCGGCCAGCAGCTCACCGACGAACTGGCCGGTCACGGCCATCCGATCGATCTCCGCGGCGGACTTCAGCTCGATCACGATCAATCCTCCCCATCCGATGCGGTATATTTATACCACGTCGTCCGGACGACCAGCGGGTCGACATTGCCGGTCCACGAGGGCGGAACTATCCTGCTCACATGGTTCGGCCACCACTCACTCCGGCACAGATCGCCGCGGGGCAACGCCTCGGCGCGGCGCTCCGGGTCGCGCGAGGCAGCCGCAGCCTCGTCGAGGTGGCCCTGGCAGCCGGCATCTCACCGGAGACCCTGCGCAAGATCGAGGTGGGTCGGCTTCCGGCACCGGCGTTCGGCACCGTGGTCTGCCTCAGCGAGGTCCTCGGTGTCGCACTCAGCGACCTCGCCGAGGTGTGGCTCGCCGACCTGGGCGTCCGCAGAGCGTCCTGAGCGCTCGACCGGGGCACGCCGGTGGCCGTCTGCCGTGGGAGGTGAGCGACCGATGAGCAGCAGCAGTGCCCTCGACATGGATCCCGAGAACCTCCGCGACGTCGCCCGCGACATCGACACGCTCGCGAACCGCATCCACGCGGTCGGAGCCCTGGTCGCCGACGAGACGGCCCCTGCCGCCGTCCTCGAGTGGGTCGACGAGCTACCGCGGATCAGCGAGGACCTGCGTCAGGTCGCCGATGCCATCCGTACCGTCGTGGCTTCGGTCTCGGTCGCCGACGACGAGATGGCGCGCCGGTTCGCGCACCGTGGTGACGGATGACGACCGACGACACGGCGGCCCTGCCCTACGCGCGGTTGGTGGCCGCGCCGCCGAGCGGCGACGCGGACCGGGGCGAGCGATGGAGCCAGGCCGCGCAGGCGCTCGGCGAGGCAGCCGACGAACTCCGGCGGCTGCATCGCCTGCTGGCCGGGCACTGGCGGGCAGGCTCGGCCCAGCAGGACACCGACGAGGTCCTTCGGCGGCTGGCGCGCCACCTCGACGACGCGCACGACGCGTACGCCCGGATCGCCGGCGCGGTAACGGCTCGCGACGACGACCTGAGCCGGGCACGTCGGCTCGCTCTCGCGGCCGCCGCCGACGCGCGCCTCGCGGGGCTGGTGGTCACGCCTCAGGGTGAGGTCGTCCCCGCGTCCGATGCGGCCACCACCGCGCCGATGGCGGTGCGTGCGGCGGCGAGCCGGCTGACCGCCCGGATCGCCGACGCGACGGACCAGGCGGCGGCCGCCGAGCGGCGCGCATCCGAGGAGTACGCGGACATTCCCGCGCCTCACCCCCGCTGATGCGCGGAGGTGGTCAAACCGGCCCGACCAACGCCGTCTGGATGAGCTGCTGACCGTCGCTGCGGCGCACCAGCGTGCCACGACCCGGCGGCTGCGGGCTGGGCCGCAGACTACCCACGACGGCGCCCTCCTCCCGGTTGCCGGACATCAGCAGCAGCGGCGAGTCGAGTTCGCGCAGGCGTTGCAGGACCGGCTCGTAGAGCGCGCGGGCCACGCCACCGACCCGGCGCGTGACGATCAGACGCAGGCCGATGTCGCGGGCCTGGGGCAGCAGCTCGAGCAGGGCGCTGACCGGGTTGCTGCCGCCCGAGGCGACCAGGTCGTAGTCGTCGATGAGGACGAAGAGGTCCGGCCCCTTCCACCAGCTCCGCTCGCGCAGCTGCGCGGGGGTCACCTCCGGGCCGGGCAGCCGGTTCTGCAGGGCACCGCGAATGGACATCATGCTCTCGCCGAACACCTTGTTCGACGCGGCGTAGTCGAGCAGGTGCTCCCCCTCGACCGCGCCCAACAGGCTCCGTCGGTAGTCGGCGATCACCAGTCGGGCCTGGGCCGGCGTGTATCGCTCCACGATGCCCCGGGCGATCAGCCACAACAGGTTGCTCTTTCCACACTCGGCATCGCCGAAGACGGTCAGGTGCGGCTCGACGGCGAAGTCGAGGTTGACCGGTGCCAGCGCCGACTCGTTGACGCCGATGGGCAGCCCCGGCGCGGACCGGTCGACGACCTTGGCCAGCTCGGCGACGGTCAGCTTCTGCGGCAGCAGACGTACCTCCGGGGCCGCGGGGCCCGGCCAACTCGCCGCCACCTGCCGGGCCAGCGCCACCGACGCCTCGCCGAGGTCCTCGATGTCCTGCCGCGCGTCGATGCGCGAAAGCGCCGCGAGGAAGTGCATCTTGTCGGGCGTCACGCCGCGACCGGGCGAACCGGCCGGCACATTCTGAGCGGCGCGCCGGTCGATCTCCGACTCGGCCGCGTCGCCGAGTCGCAGTTCGAGTCTGGTGCCGAGGAGATCGCGCATGGCGATCCTGACCTCTGCCCAGCGCACGGCGGTGACGACCACGTGGATACCGAAACTCAACCCGCGGTTGGCCAGGTAGGTGATGGTCTGTTCCAGCTCCTCGTAGTCCTGACGCAGGGTGTTCCAGCCGTCGACGACCAGGAAGATGTCACCGAACGGGTCGTCGGCGAACTCGCCGGCCGCACGCCGACGCCGGTAGTCGGCCATCGAGTCGACGCCCTCGCGCGCGAAACGCGTCTCCCGGTCGTCGAGCGCGGCGACCACCTCGGCCACCGTCCGGCGAACCCTCTCGGTGTCCCGTCGCACGGCCACCCCGGCCACATGCGGCAGCTCCGACAGGCTGCGCAGCGCGCCACCACCGAAGTCCAGGCAGAAGAACTGCACCTCGCGCGGGGTGTGGGTGAGGGCGAGCGCCGCGATCATCGACCGCAGCAGGGTGCTCTTGCCGCTGAGCAGCCCGCCCACGATCACCACGTTGCCACCCGACCCGGCGAGGTCCACCATCATCGGCTCACGGCGCTGTTCGTAGGGGCGGTCGACCACGCCGACCGGCACGGTGAGCCGACCTCGGCCGGCCCACTCCGCGGTGCACAGCCCGAAATGCGGGTGCAGGCTCAGGGCTGGCAGCAGCTCACCCAGGGTCGGCGGCTCGGCCAGCGGCGGCAGCCAGACCTGGTGCGCCGGGAGCCCCCGGCCACGAAGCTGGTTCACCACCAGGTCCAGCACCGTCGCACCGGGTTCCGCCAGGGCAGTGCCCGGGTCGGCATTGCCCAGCGTGGGCGGTCGTGACACATAGGTCGCCCGGAACCGCACCATCGTGGAGTTCTCGGTCTTCAGGTAGCCGTGCCCCGGCGCGTTGGGCAGCTCGTACGCGTACGGCACGCCGAGCACGATCCGGCTCTCCACCGCCGAGAAGGTCCGCAACCCGATCCGGTACGACAGGTGCGTGTCCAGACCGCGCAGCTTGCCCTCCTC
>NZ_JBEXIL010000054.1:0-40372 GCF_040608555.1 Micromonospora sp. NPDC005172 | reverse complement strand
GCCGCCGGCGGCCAGCGCGCCGGCCTCGGCCAGCGCCCCGACGGGCGGCGCCTCGACCGGCAGCGACCCGGCCACCGCCCCGGCCTCCTGGGAGCCGCGTCCGAGCTTCACGGCCACCCGGCTGATCCTCGTGCGGCACGGCGAGACCGCGTACACCGAACAGGGTCGCTACTCCGGTCGCGGCGACGTGCCGCTCTCCGAGCGCGGCCGCGCCCAGGCCGCCGCCACCGGCGCGCGCGTGGCCGCGCTGGCCCCGTCCGTCGCGGCCGTGCTCAGCTCACCCCTGTCCCGGTGTACGGCCACCGCGGCGGCGATCGCCGAGGCGATAGGTGACGTACCGGTCCGCACCGAGGCCGACCTGATCGAGTGCGACTTCGGGCAGTGGGAGGGGCGCACCTTCGCCGAGGTACGCCAGCAGTGGCCGGGCGAGATGGACGCCTGGCTCGCGTCGGCGCGGATCGCCCCGCCGGGCGGTGAGTCGTTCACCCAGGTCGCCGAACGCGTCCACCGGGTCGTCGACGCGCTGCCGAAGGCGTACCCCGGGGAGACCGTGGTGGTCGTCTCGCACGTCTCGCCGATCAAGCTGGCGCTGCGCGACGCCCTCGCCGCCAGCGACGCCTTCCTGCACCGGCTCTTCCTGGACGCGGCGGGCATCTCGGTGCTCGACCTGTGGCCCGACGGCGGCATCGCGGTCCGCACGGTCAACGACACCGCGCACCTCCCCACTACCTGAGCAGCGCGTCCGCGCCGTTCGGCGCAGCCGATGCGCCGTTCGGCGCAGAGCCGTCCGCGCGCTGATCGTGACGGCGGTCACAGAGTCGTAGCCTCCGGCCGTTACATCGCGTGCCACGACTCCCCGGAGGTGTGTCAGATGCCTGCACCGGAACCGGAGGCGCCCACCACGGCGCCGTCCCGGGCGAAGGACCACAGTCCCTGGAACTGGTTGCTCTTTCTCCCCATCGTGGTGCCGCTGATCCCGGCGTTCTTCAACAGTGACGCGCCCCGGATCTTCGGGTTCCCGCGCTACTACTGGCTGCAACTGGCCTGGATCCTGCTCGGCGTCTCCACCACGACGTTCGTCTACCAGCTGACGAAGAAGCGGGGTGTGCGGTGAGCGCGAGGAGTGAGCCGGTTTTGCGAGCCCCGCAGTCGCGAACGAAGGGGGTTTGCTGATGTGGCGCGACCATCTCACCGAGATCATCGTCTTCTCGCTGCTGTTCCTGCTGGTCAGCGCGATGGGCTTCGTGGCCGCGCGGTGGCGTGCGCCGAAGGACATGGCGCACCTCGACGAGTGGGGCCTGGGCGGGCGCAGCTTCGGCGGCTGGATCACCTGGTTCCTCGTCGGCGGTGACCTCTACACCGCGTACACGTTCGTGGCGGTGCCGGCGCTGATGTTCGGGGCCGGGGCGGCCGGGTTCTTCGCGGTGCCGTACACGATCGTCGTCTACCCGCTGGTCTTCCTGGTGCTGATCCGGCTCTGGTCGGTCTCGCACCGGCACGGCTTCGTCACCCCGGCCGACTTCGTCCGTACGCGGTTCGACTCGCCCGTGCTGGCGCTGCTGATCGCGATCACCGGGATCGTCGCCACCATGCCCTACATCGCGCTGCAACTGGTCGGCATCGAGGCGGTCCTCAAGACGATGGGCGTGACCGGGGACAGCACCGTTGCCCGGCACCTGCCGATCATCATCGCGTTCGCCATCCTCGCCGCGTACACCTACCAGTCGGGGCTGCGGGCGCCGGCGCTTATCGCGTTCGTCAAGGACAGCCTGATCTACATCGTGATCCTCGTGGCGGTGATCTACCTGCCCTACAAGCTGGGCGGTTGGGGCGACATCTTCGACGCGGCGGACGCGAAGTTCCAGGCGTCACCGAACCCGAACGACGGCATCCTGCTCAACGGCAACAACCAGCTCCAGTACGTCACGCTGGCGTTCGGCTCGGCGTTGGCCCTGTTCCTCTACCCGCACAGCATCACCGGCGTCCTGGCCAGCCGGAACCGGGACGTGATCAAGCGGAACATGTCGGCGCTGCCCGCGTACAGCCTGCTGCTCGGCTTGATCGCGCTGCTCGGCTACATGGCCATCGCGGCCGGCGTGAAGCCGCTGCCCGGGGCTTCGGCCGGCAGCGTGGACAACAACACGATCGTGCCGCTGCTGTTCGACCAGCAGTTCCCGGACTGGTTCGCCGGAGTCGCGTACGCGGCGATCGGCATCGGCGCGCTGGTGCCGGCGGCGATCATGTCGATCGCGGCGGCGAACCTGTTCACCCGCAACATCTACAAGGAGTACCTGAAGAAGGACGCCAGCGCCGCGCAGGAGGCGAACGTCTCGAAGATCACCTCACTGGTGGTCAAGGTCGGCGCGGTGGCCTGCATCGTGTTCCTCGACCCGCAGTTCTCGATCGACCTCCAGCTCATCGGCGGCGTGATCATCCTCCAGACGCTGCCGGCGGTGGCGCTGGGCCTCTACACCCGCTGGTTCCACCGCACCGCCCTGATCGCCGGCTGGGTCGCCGGCATGGGCCTCGGCATGTGGATGCTCTACCAGGTGGCGAGCCCGACGAAGAAGCACTTCGGGGGCTCGGCCTTCCCGCTGGAGAAGTTCGGCTTCGACACGCCCAAGACGATCTACGTGGGCATCGTGGCGGTACTGGTCAACCTGGCGGTCGCCGCCCTGTTGACGCTGATCCTGCGGGCCGCGAAGGCGCCCGAGGGAGTCGACGGCACCACGCCGGACGACTACTTCGCCGACGAGGGTGACCCCCGCGTCACCCCCGGCGTCGAACGCGACGCCGACCCGGCCCGCGAACCGGTCGCCTGACACCCATCCCCTGTTGCTGTACCCGTTCCCCGGGCGCCCGCCGCGAGGCTGGCGCCCGGGCTGCTTGGCGGTCCCGTCGCGCGCCTGCCGCCTGTCGCCTGTCGCCCCTTGCGCGTTGTAGTGGTGTCGGGCGGCGGGGATGCCACTACATCCAGGATGTTGCGCGATCTTGGCGGCGGTCGGGCCGAAGGCCAGGTGGGGTGTGCGCAACTTCAGGGATGTTGCTGCTTCGGCTGCGGTGGAGGCAGCAACATCGGTGAAGTTGCGCGGATCTTGGGGGTCGGCGGGGGTCAGTGGGGGTCGGTGGGGGTCAGCGGGGGCGGTTGCGGTTTACCAGGGCCTGGTTGAGGCGGCCCAGGAGCCGCGCCAGGATTTCCCGGTCTTCGGGGGTCCAGTCGGACAGCATGTCGCCGTAGAGCCGGGTGCGGGCGGCCTGCACGGCGGCCATCCGCTGGAGGCCGGCCGTGGTGGGGGAGATGACCGTGCCGCGTCCGTCGGTGGGGTCGGGGGCGCGGACGATGAGGCCGTCGCGTTGCAGGGCGGAGACCTGCCGGGTCACCGTCGAGCCGTCCAGGTTGAGGCGCGCGGCGAGCGCGGAGACGTTCTGCGGGCCGGCCGCGTCGAGGTGCCGCAGGATCACGTACGCCGCGCGGTCGAGCACCCGGTGCTCGGCGGACCCGCTGGCCCGCCGGGTGGCCTCGCCGAAGCGCATCAGCAGGGCGACCTCGGTCTCGATCAGTCCGAGGGTGCTCTCGTCGTCGTCGCTCATAGCTGTAGGATACAGGGTAAGTACCTGTACGATACAGCTAATTGGGGAGTCGGAGTGGATCGGTCATCCGAACCAAACCGCAGTGCCATCTACGCCACCACGCTGGTGGCCTTCCTCGCCATCGCGGGCATCGCGGTCGTCGACCCGATCCTGCCCGCCATCGGGGAGGCGATCGGCGTCACCGCCTGGCAGGTCGAGTTGCTGTTCACCGCGTACATCGCGGTCATGGCCCTGGGCATGATCCCGGCGACGCTCGCCAGCGGCCGGTTCGGTTTCAAGCCGGTGCTGGTCGCCGGCGTCTCGGTGGTCGGCCTGGCCGCCATCCTCGCCTCGTTCAGCGGCAACATCGCGCAGCTCTCGGTGCTGCGCGGCGTCTGGGGTCTGGGCAACGCCATGTTCTTCGCCACCGCCATGGTGGTGCTGGTCAACCTGGCCATCGACCGGGAGTGGGTGGTCGGCCTGTTCGAGACCGCCCTCGGCCTCGGCTTCGCCGTCGGTCCGCTGATCGGCGGCCTGCTCGGCCAGGTCTCCTGGCGGCTGCCGTTCTTCGTCTGCGGCGTGTTCATGGTCCTCGCCCTCGGTGTGGCCGCCGGCAAGCTGCGTGAGCCCACCAACCGCCAGGCCCCGGTACGCGTCGGCCAGATCTTCGCCACCTACCGCCGGCCGGCCTTCATCGCCCTCTGCGTGGTGACCGCCGCGTACAACTTCGTGTTCTTCGTCGTACTCGGCTACACGCCGCTGTTCCTCGGCCTGGACGTCGTCCCGCTGGGGCTCGCGTTCACCGGCTGGGGGCTCGGCCTGGCCACCGGCATCCTGGTGATCGGCCACCGGCTCGCGCACCGGATCGGCGCGGTGCAGACCGTGGGCGTGGCCATTGGCGGGCTGCTGATCTGCATGGTTCTCTTCGCCACGTCCACCAGCACCGCCGAGGCGCTCGTCGTGCTCGTGCTCGCCGGCCTCTGCATGGGCATGGCCAACGCCAACCTCACCGACCTGGCGCTCGGCCTCGGCTCCAGCGACCGCAGGCTCGCCACCGGCGCGTTCAACCTGGTCCGCTGGGGTGCCGCCGCGCCCGCGCCGATCATCTCCGGCAAGCTCGCCGAGCAGTCCCTGGCGCTGCCGTTCTGGGTCGGGTTCGGGGTGCTCACCGTCGGAGTGCTGGTCTACCTGGCGTTCGCGCACATGATGGCCGCCGGCTACGGCGAGCGCGTCCTGTGGTCCCGTTGGAACCGCGCCGCCGCGAACACCGAGCACGCGTCCGAGGAGCCGGTGGGCGAGGCGTACTGAGGGACCTGGTTCAAGATCCGCGCACTTTCACGGATACTGCTGCCTCGACGCGCGCTGAGGCAGCAGTATCCCGGAAGTTGCGCGGATCTTGGGCGTCCGGCTCGTCAGCGCAGGGCGCGGTAGAGCAGGTAGAGGCCGATCGCCGTACCGAACACCACGATCAGCCCCTTGAGCAGCACCGGCGGCAGCCGGCGGACCAGCCGCGCGCCCGCGTACCCCCCGATGAGGGTGGCGGGCGCGACCACCGCGACCGCCGCCCAGTTCACCGGGCCGAACAGGGCGAACACCACGAGCGTGGTCAGCCCCACGACGGCGGAGAGCAGATTCTTGATCGCGCTCACCCGCGCCAGGGTCGCGTCGAGCACCAGCGCCAGGCCGGCGACCAGCATCACCCCGAGCGCCGCGCCGAAGTACCCGCCGTACACCGCACCGAGCGCGACCATCGTCTGAACCGCGACCGTCCGCCGGCGTGGTGACAGATCCCGGGGGTGACCGACCAGTCGGCGCAGCGGGTCCTGGAAGGCCAGGACCGCGGTCGCGCCGAGAACCAGAAAGGGTACGACCAGCTCGAACGCGCGAGCCGGGGTCGCCAGCAACAACAGCGCCCCGACGATCGTGCCCACGATCGTGGTGGGCACCAGCGTGGCGAGCGCGCGGGGGCGCGGCAGGTCCTGGCGGCTGCCCGCCACACTGGCGACGTACCCGGGGAACACGGCGACGGAGTTGCTGACGTTCGCCGGCACCGGCGGCAACCCGACCGCGATCATCGCCGGGAACGTGATCAGCGAACCACCACCGGCCACCGCGTTGACAGTGCCCGCGGCGAGACCGGCGGCGAGCAGCAGCGCGGCGTGGGAGAGATCCATAGCCCCACGAGGCTAGCCCGGCCCACTGAAGCCCCGCACAATCGGCCGGCTAATCGCCCGGGTGGCCGGGGTGACTCGGTCAGCTCGGGGACGTCTATTCGGTGTCCGCCGCCACCGGCGTCGACCTTCGGGCGGAACTGCTCACCGGGTACCGCTGATGGTCTCCTCCTGATCCGCGATCTGACCCGTCCCGCTGCTGTGGCACGCTTCAGCGATGATCGAGCTCGCGGACATCAAGGCGGCCGCCGGCCGGATCGCCAGCCATGTGGTCCACACACCCACCGTGCCCAGCCCTGGCCTGTCCGAGCTGCTCGGCGTGCCCGTCACCGCCAAGCTGGAGCTGCTGCAACGTACCGGGTCGTTCAAGGCGCGTGGCGCGGCGGCGAAGCTGCTCGTCCTGGACGACGCCGAGCGGGCGGCGGGCGTGGTGGCGGTCAGTGGCGGCAACCACGGCATCGCGGTCGCGGTGATGGCCGGCGCCCTGGGCGTGGCGGCGACCGTGGTGATGCCCCGGACGGCGCCGGCGCGTGCCGTCGAGGTGGCCCTTGCGGCAGGTGCCGACGTTCAGTTGACCGACGGCATGCCCGCCGCGTTCGCGCTCGTGTCCCGGTTACGGGAGGACGGCCTGACCCTGGTGCACCCGTTCGACGATCCGGTGGTGCTCGCCGGGCAGGGCACGGTCGGACTGGAGTTCGCCGACGACGCCGGTGAGTTGACCGACGTGTTGGTCAGCGTCGGCGGCGGGGCACTGATCTCCGGGGTGGCCGCGGCGCTGCGGGCACGCCGGCCGGGGGTACGGGTCTGGGGCGTGGAGACCGAGGGCGCGCAGGCGATGTCGCAGGCCCTGGCCAAGGGCGGGCCGGTCGAGGTACCGCTGTCGTCGATCGTCACCACGCTCAGCGCGCCTACCGTCTCGCCGCTCACCTACGACCACGTGACCGCCCTGGTCAGTGACGTGCTGGTGGTCTCCGACGCCGAGGCGGTGCGGGGGACTGTGGAGTTGGCCGAGCATGCGAAGGTCTGGGCCGAGCCGGCCGCCGGATGCCTGCTGCCGGCCGCCCGCCAGGTACGGGAGCGGGTGGGTGATGACGCCCGGTTGGGTCTCGTGCTCTGCGGCGGCAACTCCACGGTCGCCGACGTGGCGTCGTGGACGGCGCGTCTGGAGGCCTGAGCGCCCTCGGGCGTGTGTCGGCCGCGCCGGTCCGTCATCGTCATCGGCCGAGCCGAGGTGGGCGGAAAGGGGCGTCCCCGCGGCGTCGTTAGGATGGAGGCGCGACGGACGAGTCGACCGGGCGGTCGCGTCGGCGGGCTTCGGCCCGCCGCCGAGGAACGTCCGGACTCCACAGGGCAGGGTGGTTGTTAACGGCAACCCGGGGCGACCCGCGGGACAGTGCCACAGAAAACAGACCGCCGACCCCAACGGGGACGGTAAGGGTGAAACGGTGGGGTAAGAGCCCACCAGCACCCCGGGTGACCGGGGTGGCTCGGTAAACCCCACCCGGAGCAAGGCCAAGCAAGGGCCGTCACCGCAAGATGACGACCCGGCGCAGACGCTCGAGGGCTGCCCGCCCGATGTCTGCGGGTAGGCCGCTAGAGCCTGCCGGCAACGGCAGGCCGAGATGGATGGCCGCCGCCGGCGCGGAACCCCTCGGGGTACGCGCCGCGCACAGAATCCGGCGTACAGGTCGACTCGTCCGTCGTCCACCAGCTCAGAGCCTTGATCAAGGTTCTGAACTCGTTCCATGTCGGGGCGTCAATGGTCGTCGTTGGCCAACTTCGGCCGGCGTTGGACGCGCTGACGTCTTGGAGACGCCCGGTCGCGGCGATGTACGGCTAAAGATCGAGGGCTCGACTACGCCATGACCTGATAGCGGGCAAGCATCGACAGGACAGTTTCGATGCGGGCTCCTAGCAGCTTGTCGGGCGCGTGATGGACCTGAACCGTGGTGATGATGGATCCGGGGTCGTTCGCCAGCTCTATATGGAGCGTGGCGACGGTCCCGATGAGTGGGTAGTCGTACCACCCGTGCGGATCGTCGGCGTCCGTGCCCTCCAACCCGGCCTCGACGGCGTCCCAGTCCCAGGCGTCGGCCTCGTAATCGACCAGGGCTGCCAGTGACTCGATCAACGGGCGGACATTCGCAGCGAGGACCCAACTGCGGGTGCTCGCAGACGCACTCGCCTCAAGGCTGTCGCTCATGCACGTCAGGCGAGAGGGCAGTGAGCCGCCGCGCGTGCTCCTCGTCGACGGCGGGTGATGTTCGGGGCGGAAGGGCCCGGCTGTGGTGCTCGGTCGGTCAGGCTCCGTCTCGTATGGGCATGAGCAGGTCGCTCCGGTCGTGGCGGCGGTAGTACTCGATGCTGGGGCGAGTGTCGTCCCGGTCCCCGGAGCGCCGCAGTTGTTCGAAGGTCGGGGTGAGCAGGGCGTAGGCGGCGGGTTGGGAACCACGAATGGTTGCGCTCAGGTATTGGCCGCCCGGCACGACGCCTGATTGCAGGCCGAGTCGGGCGGGGTCGTCACCAGCCCGGAGCTGAACGCAGCAGCGGTAGATGCCGAAGTCGAACACGCCGAGGAATGTGCGCCCGCGCAGCGACCCGAGCAGGGTCTCCAAGCGGTCCCAGGCCGGCCCGATCTCGTCTGATCCGTCTTTGACGGCCACGAACATGACCGGTGTCTCGGCGCGCTCGACTCGCCTGAGCGGTAGTTCCATGTGCGCCCTTCCTCGGCGTGGTGGTCATGTTGCAGAGAAGCTACTCACCGCCTCTGACACGGCGGGTCCCTCGAATCAGGATCCCAGCTCTGGCTGGCGCTTGTACGGCGTGGAGGTTCCGGCTTGCGGCCGTTGGTTGCCCAAGAGCGAGGGGTCTCAGGTTCGTCGAGCGAGCCCACGACCCTCGGATGTCGCGGGAACTGGCGTCGATGGAATTCGAGCGGGAGCCTGAGGCGCTTGCAGGCGAAGCGTCAGCCCGGCCCACGGCTGTTCCGGGCTGTTAAGTGTCCGGCATCCTGGACAGGTGGACAACCAGAACCTCGACGAGCTGAGCGGAGCCGGGCGCAACATACAAGCGCTCGCAATGATCCACGAGCAGTTCGGCTGCAGTCTGAGAGAGGCGATCGACGTGCTGAGCGAGCATCACTCGCGGTTGAGGTCCGAGCGTGAGCAGCCGAACCAGCGGTCGTCGACGGACGATGACGGACCCGGGCACCAGGTGTAGCGCGGGGACCAGGCGCACCAGCTCAGAGGCTTGACGCTGGACCAATTCAAGATCGAGTCAGGTCTTCGCTGGTGCTTGGACGCCGATACTATGGCGTGATGTTCAGACGCACAGCCATTGTCGCAATCGTGATAGTGGTAGTTGCTGCTGGTGCCGCAGCGCTTTCCCGGTGGCAGGGCGTCAGACTTACCGACTGTCAGAGTCGGGCCACGTCAATGGAGGCGCTCCCGCTCTTGATGGAGCGACCAGACGGGGCGCAGCCAGACAGCCTGTACTCGGGATGCGACGTGGACCGGCTGGTTGCCTATGCCGGTCGCCAGTATCACGGTGCAGTGAACGAGCAGGCCATTTTTTCTTTTTACGAGCACGTAGTGAAGAGGGAGGCGTGGCTCGTGGCGCCAGCAGATGCCGGATCCGCCAGGTTCTGCGCGAGCAAGGACTTTGACGGTGACATGGTGTACATGAATCTTTGGTTTCCGGTGTCGGGCACCTTCGATCTGCACGTCGCCGATTCGCGCGACTCGGGCGGACAATGCGTGGCGCAGGCGAACTAACCCGACTCGGTGGTCCGCGAACGCGATGATCCGACATCCGCTGCTTTCGCTCTGCCCTGTGTGAGCTTGTGGAGCTTCCCTAGAGAGTGCGGGATGACCTGGCCGCCAACCTCGACGGTGTCGCCGGGACCTAGGCAGGCTTGACCGGCCGGTCTAGCCTGCGGCGGGTGAGTTTCGGCACCTACGCCCGCCACGTGCGCAACCCCGAGCTGCCTTACCGGCGGCGAGTGTCAGCGCTGAGGTCCTGTGTGCAGATGTACCGGCCGATCGGGTTCCACGCCACGCTGAGTTTTCTTGAGGAGATCGCGGGGCCGTTGCAACGTGACGAGTCGGCGTTGCTGCGCGCCTTGGACGCTCTCGTGGCGAGTCGTGCGGGCTGGCATGCCGATCTCCGCGACTACGCCGCCGAACGGAGGCTCGCCAAGCGCCGTGGCCAGCGAAGCCCTCGCCCGACCGATCCGAACCCGAACGGCTCTCCTCGCTGCTGGTACGGCGCCCCCGGACCGGCTGCCCTGCACGCCGTGCGGTACTGGCAACGTCATGAGGCACCTACGCTGCTGGCAGAGCCGGATTCGACCACCTTGGAGCTGGCCGCCTGCGTCGGCGTGTCCCTGGAAGCAGGCGGCGCACTGCGCCCCGCCCAACGAGAAATGTTGAGCGCATCCGTCGAAGCGCTGCGGCAGCGGGTGGGACCTGAGACGTGGCGCGATGACCCGCGCGCCTACTACCGAGCTTCCAACCTGCTGACGGTCGCACGGCACCTTGAGACGGCGGCCGATTCGGCGCCCACATCCGTCGGCATCGCGCGACCTGCAACGGTCGCCGGTTACGGCCGCGTGGCGACCTGAGTGACGAACGCCCGCCAGGCCGACGGACCGAAGGTCAGTGCCGGACCACCAGGGTCTTTGCTGTCCCGCACGCCGACGATGCCAGGCAGATTGTCCGCGACCTCGACGCAGTTGCCGCCGGACGATCCGCTGCGCCGGGACTTGCGCCAGGTGGCGTTAGTGAGGTCCATGATGGCTGTGCACTTCCTTCATCAGCTCGTTGGACTGTCGGCGCGGGAGTGCTTCGTTACGAACGTTCTCCCACCTCGCCTGGAGAATATCCAGCCCATCTTCCGTGTTGACCACGATCCCGCCTAGCTGATTCTCAAGGTGCCCGACCCACGCCCCGTCGCTGGCCCGCGCCAATGCGAACGGCCCGGACAGCCCGATGTGCAGGCCTGCGCCTGCCGGGATCACGTGTACGTGGACGTGCGGCAGTTCCGCGACGGCGATGAGGTGGGCGACCTGCTCCGCCATGATGCCGGCGTATTCGTCGCCGCCCCGGTGGAGCGCGGACTCATCCAGGACGGCCACCACCTGCGGCGGAGCGTCGATGGTGAGGATCTTGTGCCGACTCATGCGGGCACTGACCTGGTGGTCCACCTCCGCCGCGGACATGAGGTCATTCAACCGCATCACGACGCGGGCGTAGTTCTCGGTCTGTAGTAGGCCGGGGATCAGGAGTGGTTCGAAGAGACGAAGCTGTCGCGCGCCGCGTTCGGCGTCCAGCCACGGCAGGAACCACGACGGCGCGCCGAGCTTCATCACCAGGCGTCCGAACAGCCCGTCGTTGCTGAACGCACGATCGGCGCCCTTGATGAAGTCCATCGTCAGGGCGCGGGTGCCGCTCTCCACGGCGCTGACGTGTGAGGCGCTGAAGCCCGCCGCCCGACCGAACGCCTCCTGCGTCATCCCGGACGCTCCGCGAGCACGGCGGATCTCGCCCACGATGAAGTCCGCCAGCGGACTCGGCACGTCAGCCATGCAACGCTCCTCAAATTGGAGATCGACTACCCGGGGCGCTACACGCTGGAGGCTGCTCTGCCAGCTCCGGCCCGGACCCCACGGACGCCTTCCGAGCGTAGTGGCCTGCACAGCAGAGTGTCACCAGGCGGCGCGGCTGGTAGGGACCACGAGACCGGCGGTCGCGTTCGTAGCGGGGCCGCTTCCGGCGGGCGAGCACTCACGAGAGCGGCCCCTACCCAACAGCACCAGAGGGAAGACCGTGCCTGAGAAGATGAAGGCCGGCGACGTCATCCACCTGACCACCGCCGCTAGCGTGCAGTTCCTGCGGCCGATCGTCGTACGCGTCATCCGCGAGTTGCCCGAGTGGCACACGTACGACGGGTGGGTCTGGATCGAGGGTTACCAGCTGAACGCGGCGGGCGACGCGGTCGCGCGGCGCGAGTTGTACGTGCGACGGGCGGGCGTGCGAATGCAGGCCCTGCCGGCCAGACAACGGCGAGGCATGGTGCGGGTCTGATGAACGCCCGACTCCGCCCCCGCTCGCACCTGCCGATGCGTCCGGCGTGGCTGTGCCGCAACTGCGCCGCGCCCTGGCCGTGCCGCCCGGCCCAACTAGCGCTCGCGGCCGAGTTCCACGGCCACTCCATCGCCTTGGCGTTCTACCTGGCGCGTCGATGCACGACGCGATCGACGACGCGTACGGCCTGGGGTTGCGCCCGGACCCGCCGGCGATGCACGCCAGGTTCCTCGGGTGGTTGTCCCTGGCGCGGCGGCCTCGCTGGTCGGGTCGAGCCTGAGCGCCTGTGCCAGCGCGGCAGGCGCTTTGACTCGGCGTCCGATGATGATCTGGTGAAGCTGCGCCGCCCGTACATCGACCGCCTGAATCCCTTCCTCTTCGGGTTGTTGATGCTCGGCGGAGCAGCCTCGGTCGCGTACAAGGCGGTAACGGAGGGCCTCGGCTGGGTTGGTCTGCTCTTCTGCGGGGCGGTTGTGCTGTTCGGTTTGGCGATCGCTGGTCCGATGCTGCGGCACGCGGTGATGCCGTTCCGCGTCGATGTCGACGCGCGAGGCTGGTCGGTGCGCACACCGAAGCTCAGTCGGGATCTGCGGTGGGACGAGATCGCGGCGGTCGTGCTCGCCGACGCCCCCGCAACGGCTCGGCGGAGAAGCATGGCGTCTCCGCGGCTGCTACTGGTGCCGGCGGCCGGGGTGAACCTGGGCGTTCCGCTCACCGACGAGACCGGGTTGGGCGGCCAGGCTGCCGTGGAACTGTTCCACCTGGGCGAGGTGGACTACGGAGATGACCTGCTCCTGCGCGACGTGGCCGCGCTGGCCGGCGACCGCTTCCACAACCTCTGCCGACAGCTGACCCGGCCAGCCGGCGCGATCCCGCTGCGCTGTTTTCCCGACGAGCCCGACCACGCCCGGTTGACACGGTGGTTGGATCGGCGGAAGGCCCTGCTGTTCGCTGGCTGGTACCTGCTTGTCCTGGTCCCTACGCTGTTGTTCATCGGCCTGGGGGCGCAGCGCAACGAGCTGCTCGGCGTCATCATGCTGGTCGTGGGCCTGGTCGCGGTCGGCGCAACCACCTTCGGAATCTGGCAGATCTTTGGTGACTGCCGGAACCTCGCGGAAGGGTCGGCGATGGTCAGCGGGACGAACCTCGTGGTCGGCAATGATGTCCCGACTCACCCGACGAGCCTGCGTTCCGGAATTGTCGACATCCTGCCACCTGGCACTCTGCAGGGCTACGGCAAGGCGTGGCTGCTCACTGAGCGGGGACACAAGGGACGTCCGGGGGCCATCCTGCTGCTCAGCGATCCGCGCACCGGACGGCTACGCAGCCGGGACGACCTCTGCGCGTTGGAGGCGGTTCTGCGTGTCTCTCCGCACGAACGGGACCGGGCCGCTGGGCGGCGACTCCAGGAGTTGGCGATGTGGGCACCCGAGGCGTCGCCCATCATGCCCCCATCGGCAGTGGTGCCCACCTCCGCGTACGCGACTGCCCTCTGGCAGGCGTTGAAGGGGATGGGGCGCGCTGTGGTGCTGCTCGGCGTCGTGGCCACCGTCGGGATCGGGGGAGGTTGGGCGGGCGGGGATGCGTCACTTGTCGGGCCTGTCCTGTTCATCACCGCCGTCTGCCTGTTCGGTGTGTGGATCCTCTACGCGCTGTACCGCACGCTGGGACTCCTCGACGTGCTACTGACGATCGCCGCGCGAGCGATCCGCGGATGACGGCGAGGCAGTGCCGTCGGGCTTGCATCTGGTACCCGGGTACAGGCTTACCGTCGACGGTATGAGTGATCGCCACGTCACGACGGACGAGGCCTGGGTGCCGGATGCCTGCAACCTCCCGACGGCCGAACGGCCGCTGCGGCTCGCCGAGTTCGATCGGTTCTTCACCACCGCGGTACGAGGCGTCGACCGACTGTCGGCGCGGCATCTGCGGTTGCGAGTCGACGGTGCCGCCCGGGTCGAGGAGTTGGCGCGGGACCTGACGGCCCGAGAGTCGTCCTGCTGCGCGTTCTTCACCTTCGACTTCTCGCGGCCGGACCCCGACTCGCTCTTTCTGGACGTCCGGGTGCCGGCGGCCCACGTCGACGTGCTCGACGCCCTGGCCGAGCGGGCCGTGTTTTCGGGGAGCCAGAGTTGACCGGGTCGCGCCTGCGCAGCGGTCAACTGGCCGACGCGGCAGGGGTCAACCAGCAGACCCTGCGCTACTACGAGCGCCGGGGACTGCTCGACTCGCCGCCGCGTTCGCCGGGCGGGCACCGGCTCTACCCGGCCGAGACGGTCGCCCTGCTGCGAGTCATCAAGACCGCGCAACGCCTGGGCTTCACCCTCGACGAGGTGGCCGACCTGCTCGACGCCGGCAAACACCAGCACCGGGGCCGGTCCGATACCGGCCTCCAGGCGCGTGCGCGGGAGAAGCTTGTCGAGATCGAGCAGAGGTTGGCGGACCTGATGGTCATCCGCGACACGTTGCGGGACGCCATCTCGGCCGGCTGTGACGACCTGGTCACCTGCGCCGGAAGCCCCTGCTGCCCGCTGCCCTTCGCCGAACTCGCGGAGCAACGTCACACCAACTGACGAACCGGCCGGGTGGGTCACCCCACCCGGCCGGCGTCCTGATCTCTGAAACGTCAGTGCTTCTTGAACACCGGCATGGTGTCCAGCGTGGTGGTGATGTTCTGCGTGGTGCCGCCCCGGTACGTCTTCCCGGTGAAGATGTCCGTCCAGTTGTCGCCCGGCGGGAACCACACCGACGTGGTGGCGGTGTCGCCGGGCGTCGTCACCGGTGCCACCAGGTAGTCCGGGCCGTAGAGGTACTCCGAGCCGGCGGTGGCGTACGCGGCCTGCTCGTTCGGGTACGCCAGGTACATCGAGCGGACGATGGGCGTACCCGTGCGGGTCGCCTCCTTGGCGGCGGCGTAGGTGTACGGCTGTAGTTCCTTACGCAGGTTGAGGAACTTCTTGGCCGACGCGTTGGCTGCCGGGCCGTACTGCCAGGGCAGCCGGTCGCTGTGGTTGGAGTGCAGCCGGTCGATGGGCTGGAACGTGCCGAACTGCACCCACCGGGCGTACAGGTCGTCGGGGAGCTTGGTGCTGCCCGGTTCGCTGCCCGGCTCCCGCAGGCCGCCGGTGTGCCCGCCGATGTCGTGGCTGACGGCGGCGAGCCCGGTCGCGGCCGACTCGCCCGGCGTGTAGCCGACCTCCATCTGCAGCGTCGCCCAGTCACTGGTGGTGTCGCCGGTGAAGTGCAGCGTGGTGCGCTTGTCGGCCCACGGGCCGGTCGACACCGGGGTCGGGCTGCCGTAGCCGCCGGCCTGCAACGACCCGTAGGCCCGGGAGAAGGCGAAGCCGGTCTTGTCGGCGTACTGCTGGTTGATCCACGCGTCGGCGGTCACCCCGGCGAGCGAGGACTTCGTGTTGTCGCAGCACCAGTCCAGCCACCACAGGTCCGGGCCCTTGCTGCCCTTCGGGATCATCGCGTCGTGGAGCTGTAGGTACGCCTTGAGCTGGTCCGGGTCGCCGAAGTCGAAGGCGTAGCAGTCGGGACCGCCGTTGCAGCCGACGCGCTGGAGCTTGCCCTTCGCGGTGGCCTGCGCCTGGGCGAACTTCGGGTCCGAGCCGAGGATGCTCGGGTGGATGTTGATGCCGGTATGCAGGCCCTGCTTCTTCGCCCAGTCGAAGAACGCCTTCGGGTCGGGAATGCGGGTGGGGTCGATGCTCCAGCCGTTCCACTTGTCCGGCGCCTTGATGTCGGTGTCAAGGACAAGAACATCCAGGGGTACGCCTTCGGCCTTCGCCCGGGCCACCAGGTTCTGGAACTCGATGGCGGTGCGGTCGTAGTACTCGGAGTACCACACCCCGTACGCCCACTCGGGTAGCAGCTTCGTGGGGCCGGTCAGGGTCGACAGGTCCGCCAGGCCGCGGGTGAAGTCCTGCCCGTACGCGAAGACGTAGCCGTCCTGTTCGGGCGCGGGCCGGGGCTTGGTGGTGCGCAGGGCCGATGCCGAGTCGTCGAGCAGGTACCAGCCATCCTGGTAGAGCAGGCCCGGGGCGGTGAGCGCGGAACCGGTCACGCCGTCCAGGCCCCGGCGGTAGCCGCCGAGCGGCGCGTGCGGGGCGAGCAGCGGGGAGGCCTTGCCCGTGACGGCGACCGTGTCGACGTTGACGTTGCAGCTGGCGTCGGTAGGGCAGCCCAGCGTCACGGTGGTGGTGCCCCGATCGAGGTGGACCGGGACGGAGACGGTGTTCCAGTAGTCCCACCCGCTGGTCGGTGGCAGGGTCGCCGTGACCGGTGCCGCTGTTCCCGCCGTCACCGACATGGTGCGCGTCTGGCTCGGCTGGGCGCCGGCCTGCCCGTTGGCGTAGCGGATCTGCACCTGGTAG
This sequence comes from Micromonospora sp. NPDC005172, assembly GCF_040608555.1. Lineage (NCBI taxonomy): Bacteria > Bacillati > Actinomycetota > Actinomycetes > Micromonosporales > Micromonosporaceae > Micromonospora > Micromonospora sp. NPDC005172. The sequence goes on along the minus strand of NZ_JBEXIL010000054.1, from coordinate 24,169 downwards.
TCGCCCGCCGCGGGTACCTCCGTGACGGTGAGCGCGACGGCGGCGCTGGTGCTCTCCAGGCCGGCCAGGAATCCCGTACCCGAAGCGCCGTTGTGGTCGTTCGCGGGCCGTGCGCCGCCGATGAGCGCGCCGGTCTCGGCCTCCCCCGGCGTGCCGAACCGTAGGGGCTGCGGCGGGGGAGGTGGCCGGCGCGGGGAACGGGTCACCCGGGTTGACCACGGCGAGGCTGTCGATGTTCACGTTGCCGGAGTCGTCGGCACCTCGTACGACGCTGATTTCGTGCCGGCCGGCGGTGAGGTCGACCGGCACGCTGGCCGTGCCCCAGGTGTCCCAGTTGGTGGTGGGCGGCAGCGTCAGCGTGTGGCCGCCGTCGCCGTCGACCTGAACCGTGAGGGTGCGGTCCACGTTCTGGCCGTCGCCCCCGGTGCTGTTGGCGTAGCGGACGGCGAGTTGCTTCGTGCCGCCCTCCGGGGCGTCGAGCGCGAAGGTGACCGAGTCGCCGGACGACGAGAAGCCGGCGGCAAACCCGCGCCCGGTGTATCCCTGGTGGTCGGTGGCCACGCCGGGCCCGTTCAGTTGCAGCGACTCGGCCTCGCAGAGCGCGCCGAACTCGCAGGCCGGAGCGGTGTGGCCGGCCCAGGGCTGGCCCTGCACGTTCTGCTTGCCGGCCTTGAGCCGCACGGTCAGGTTGTCGGCGGTGAACGCGCCCGAGCCGACCTGGTAGCGCAGCGTCATCGCGCCGGTGTCGATGGTGAGCCAGCCGTGCTCGACGTGCTTCGTGAAACGCGTACGGGGGAAGTCGTCGCGCCCGATGGCGTTGAACGTGGCGGCGTCGGTGAACCGGCCGTCCTTCTGGTACTCGGTGCGGATCAGGGTCGGGGACAGCACCTCGAAGCGTGCGTTGCCCGACCGTACGGCCCCGTCCTGCGCCTGGTGGTGGCTGGCCTGCGCTGGGCCGGCCGGGGCGAGCGCCAGCCCCGTGACGAGAATGCCGGCCGCAGCGGCTGCTGTCGCACGGCGGTGCGGTGAGTTCCGATAGAGCAAGATGCGCTCCTCGTCTCATATGGAGGAAATGAGTCGATGACAACGCTGTCACTAGCCCGAAACGTCTGTCAACGAGCTCGGAGAGTTTCTCTTCTCTCCTTCGCGGGCCCGACCACCAGGCTGGACCTGTGCGTCCTCGCCGGCGCAGGTTGCGGCTGACGACGGCACATCGCCCCTGACCGGTTTGCCGCAGCCGGCGCGCGGGGATGGTCTGACGCATGTCTTTCTGGAGTCGGTTGAAGCAGAGGCGTCACGAGCAGATCGAGCAGCGGCGTCAGGAGGCCATGGCCAAGGCGATGGCCCGTGGCGCCACCCCGGAAGAGGTGGTGGCCGCCGGAGAACGCGCCGCTCGCGGAAACAACGCCGCCGTGCTGGGGGCGATCAGCACCTGATTCGCCGCCGGCCCACGCCCAGGCCGCCTGGCGCGGGTCAGCAGCGTGCGACCAGCGCTGGCGCGGGTCAGCAGCGTGCGACCAGCGGGGCCGCGCCGGCCAGGGCCTCGACAGTCGCCGTCGGAGCGGCTGCCTCGGCCGGCGTCGGCGAGAGCGAAGGCGAGGGCGACGGCGGGAGCGACGGCGACGGCGTGGCGGCCGCGCTGGGCTCAGGGGCGACGAGGGAGGCCGTGGTGCGCTGGACCTGCTTCGGCGTCATGCGGATGCCCGTGGCGGTGCTCCGGTGGCCGTACACGTCGGTGACCCTGATGGTGTACGGGCCGGGGCCGATCCCGTCCTCGACGGTCCAGTAGTTGTCGACCTGGCGGGCAGTCGTGCGGAAACCGCCGGTCGGTCCCTTCGCCTCGACCGAGCGCAGCGGGTTGCCGTGGTTGCCGACCTGCACCGCGAACCAGTATTGCGACGCACCGCCCTTGATCCGGAAGGTGAGGCCGCCGTCGAGTGACGGGTCGACCACCGCCCGGTACGTCACGCGGGCGATGCCCTGCGACCGGTCGGCGATCCGGGTGAACGCCTCGTCGGAGAGGTCGATCTTGCTGCTGCCGCACCCGCCGCACTGGTCCATGACCATCACCCGGACCGTGCCCTTCGAGCCGGTGACGTCCAGGTAGCTGCCGCAGGCGGCAGCGTTGCCGTACTGGGAGGAGCCGAGGGCCACGTAGAGCCGGTCTGCGGGCGGACCCGGGAATGAGCAGGTGCCACCCGAGCGGCCCGCGTCGTAGAAGCTCGCCATTGCCCTGTGGACCGTGTTGCCGCTCGGTGGCGCGGCGCAGGCCGGTGCGGCACCGCCACGGACGGCGAGGGTGACGCCGAGGACGGCGGCCAGGGCGGCAACCCCGACACCGGCGAACCAGTGCTGGCCGCGCCGAGTCAGCCGAAATCTTCTGTTCGTCCCGTCGGGGGCGTTCTGTTCGATTCCGGTGCCGCTTACCCTCACGGCGGCTGATGCTGCCGTACCCGGATGCCGCAGCGCAAAGCGGTGCGGGCGGTAGTTGACGGACGCTTTACGTACTTGCGCTGGTCACCAGCGAAAGTCGTCAGAGCGTCAAGAGGTCGGCCCTACAGTCGGTGTCGTGACTGACCTTGTGCCGGACCCGGCTGTTCTGGTGGTAGGGGCGGGGCCGACAGGCCTCACTCTGGCGTGCGAGCTGGCTCGGCGCGACATACCGGTTCGGATCATCGAGGCGGCTGCCGAGCCCCGCGCTGGTTCTCGGGGCAAAGGTATGCAACCACGAACCCTGGAGGTACTCGACGATCTCGGCCTTGCTGCTGCGGCTGTCGCCAATGGGCGTTTTCGAATGCTGTTGCGCAAGTACCTGCCGAACGGCGAGACGATCACCCACGAGGTGCTCGCCAACGCCGCCGAGCCCAGCGCGGCGACGCCGTACACGAGGCCCTTGATGATCGCGCAGTACCGCACCGAGGCGCTGTTGCGAACCCGGCTGGCCGAGTTCGGGGTGCAGGTGGAGCAGAACACCCGACTGCTGCGGTTCAGTCAGGACGAGGCGGGCGTGTCCGCCTGGCTCGACGCGGACGGTGCAGAAGCCGAGGTCCGCGTCGCCTACCTGGTCGGCTGCGACGGTGGCTCCAGCCTCGTCCGCAAGCAGAGTGGCATCGCCTTCGTCGGTGAGACGGACGAGGACTCCCGGTGGCTGGTGGCCGACGTCGAGCTCGCCGGGTTGGACCGTGACTTCTGGTACCAGTGGATACACGCGTCGGGCGCCGGTCTCGCCCTGTGCCCGCTGCCCGGCATCAATGCGTTCCAGCTGCAGACCGCTGTGCCGGCGGACAGTGCCACCACGCTGTCCACCGACGCGATGCAGGCGTTGATCAGCGACATCAGCGGCCGCGCCGACATCCTGATCCAGCACGTACGGTGGCAGTCGATCTGGCGGGCCAACGCGCGGTTGGCCGAGCGTTACCGGGTCGGGCGGATCTTCCTGGCCGGCGATGCCGCCCACGTGCACACTCCGGCCGGTGCACAGGGGATGAACACCGGCATCCAGGACGCGTACAACCTTGGCTGGAAACTGGCCCACGCCGTGTCCGGCGCACCCGACGCGCTGCTCGACACGTATCAGGAGGAACGCCAGCCGGTCGCCCTCGACGTACTGGGTCTCTCCGCGAAGATGTTCGGCGGTGGGCTCGCCACCGTGCTACCGAAGGACGGTCAGCAGCAGTCCGTCACTCAGCTCGGCGTCCGGTACCCGACGAGCTCGCTCAGCGAACTCCACGGCGAGGTGGCGGCCGGCGTGCTCACCGCCGGGGATCGGGCACCCGGCGGCATGCTCGTGGCGGCGAACGGTGACGCGGTGCGGTTGTTCGACCTCTTCCGCGGCACGCACGTCACCGCCCTGGCCTTCGGGGCCGGCAGCGCCGAGGTCGCCGGCAGGTTGGTCGAGCGCTTCCCGGAGCACGTGCGCGCGTACCGCGTTCTTGGCGCAGGGCAGGCGGCCGACGGTCGGTACACCGACCCCACCGGTGACGTCTTCGCCAACTACGACGCCACCGACGGCACCCTCGTTCTCGTCCGACCCGACGGTTACGTCGGCGTCCGCGCCACCGACCCGGACGAGGACCGGATCGTCAGCTACCTGCGCCGGCTCGTTCCCGCACACCGCTGAGATGGCTCCGGAGCAGGAGGGCACCGCCCCGACCGTCGACACCGTCATCTTCGACCTCGACGGTGTACTGCTGCGCGGGGACGCGTTCGGGCTCTTTCTGCGGCGCGTCGCCTTCGCGGGCGCCCGACTGCCGCTGGCCGTTGTCCTGCTCGTCCTCCTCGCGCCCATGATGATCATCCCGGCCTCGCGCGTGCGGGCGGCGCGGTGGATGAGTCGGATCGGCCTGTGGGGTTGTGGCGCGGAGCAGTTGCGGGCCGAGCTCGGGCGGTTCGGCACCGACCTCGGTGCAGAGCCAGGGCGCGTCATCGCGCCCGCCCTGGCGATGATCCGTACCCACCTCGCGGCGGGGGACCGCGTCGTCGTGGCGACCGCCTGCGAGCACACCCTCGCGCGTGCGGTGCTCGACGTGATCGGTCTCGCCGAGGTCGAACTCGTGGCCTCGCACATCAACGGCCCGAGGTTGATCGTGCACAACCACGGGGCGACGAAGATGGTGCAACTGGCCGCCCACCAGGTGACGCCGCCCTGGCGGGTGGCCTACAGCGACTCGCTGTCCGATCTGCCCATTCTCGCCGCAGCGGAGCAGGCGGTGCTGGTCAACGCGAACGCGCGTCAGGTGGCCCGGGCGCGGCAGGTGCTCGGCGCCCGACTGACCACCGTGACCTGGACGGCTGGCTAGGAACCGACCCATGGCCCGCGCCGGTTGGGGACACGTTGATCGCGGCGGCGACGACCGCACGCGACTGCTCGTATCGCCACGGACCCGGTCGACGGCGCTCTAGGCTCCGAGATATGGCGGCGGCGTGCCCTTCTCCACGGTGGCGCGCAGGTCCGGGCAGTGCCCGCACCGCATGATTCCCCTCGCGAGGCGCGAACTCAGACAGGGAGGAAGCACGTATGGCGGTCAAGACGAAGACACGGCCGGGCACCACGGAGATCCGTCCGTTCACGGTGGAAATTCCCCAGGCGGACCTCGACGACCTGAAGCGGCGGATCGCGGCCACCCGGTGGCCGGACAAGGAGATCGTGGACGACCAGTCGCAGGGTGTGCCGCTCGCGACCATCCAGGCCGTCGCGCGTTACTGGGAGAACGAGTACGACTGGCGCAAGGTCGAAGCGCGGCTGAACGCCGTACCGCAGTTCATGACCACCATCGACGGGGTGGACATCCACTTCATCCACGTGCGTTCCCAGCACGAGGACGCGATGCCGCTGATCGTCACGCACGGGTGGCCCGGTTCGGTGATCGAACAGATGAAGATCATCGAGCCGCTCACCGACCCGACCGCGCACGGCGCGAGCGCGTCGGACGCCTTCCACCTGGTGATCCCGTCGCTGCCCGGGCACGGCTTCTCCGGCAAGCCCACCTCGACGGGCTGGAACCCGCAGAAGATCGCCACTGCCTGGACCGAGCTGATGACGCGTCTCGGCTACGACCGGTTCGTCGCCCAGGGCGGTGACTGGGGAGCGGTGGTCGTGGACCAGATGGGCGTGCAGGCCCCGCCGCAGTTGCTCGGCATCCACACCAACATGCCGGGCGCGGTCCCGCCCGAGATCGACCTGCTGTTCCAGGGCGACACCACCGGCGCGAACAACGCCATGGGATCGCTGCCCTCGGGCCTGTCCGACGACGAGATGCGCGCGGCCACCGAGCTGGACTACGTCTGGAAGCACGTCGCGTACGCCCTGATGATGGCGACGCGTCCGCAGACGCTCACCGCGTTGGCGGACTCTCCGGTCGGCCTGGCGTCGTTCCTGCTCGACCACGACGCGAAGAGCCTCGCCCTGATCGCGCAGGTCTTCGAGGGTGCCCAGGCGGGCCTGACCCGCGACGACATCCTGGACAACATCTCGCTCTACTGGCTGACGAACACCGCGGTCTCCGCGTCCCGCCTGTACGCGGAGAACAAGCTCTCGTTCTTCGCCACCAAGGGTGTCAACGTTCCGGTCGCCGTGAGCGTCTTCCCCGACGAGCTGTACGAGGCGCCGCAGAGTTGGGCGGAGCAGGCGTACCCGAACCTCATCTACTACAACAAGCTCGACGTCGGCGGGCACTTCGCGGCCTGGGAGCAGCCGAAGCTGTTCTCCGAGGAACTGCGGACCGCCTTCCGGTCGCTGCGCTAGATGGCCGTGCATGTGCCGCCGCTCGGCGGGGCGGTCGAGTGGCTCAACTCCGAGCCGCTCGGCCCCGCCGAGCTGCGCGGTCGCGTCGTACTCGTAAACTTCTGGACGCTGACCTGCATCAACTGGCTGCGCCAGGAGCCGTACGTCCGGGCCTGGTCGCGGGCCTACCGCGACGACGGCCTGGTCGTCGTCGGGGTGCACACCCCGGAGTTCGGTTTCGAGCACCGGATCGACTGGGTACGCGCCGCCGTCGCGGCGCGCGACATCGACTACCCGGTCGCCGTCGACAGCGACTACGTCATCTGGCGGGCCTTCGCCAACCAGTACTGGCCGGCGCTCTACGTCGTCGACGCCGACGGCGTGATCCGCGACGAGCACTTCGGTGAGGGCCGCTACGAGGAGTCCGAGCGGACCATCCAGCGTCTGCTCGGCATCGAGCGGGACCTCGTACCCGTGCGCGGGGTCGGTGTGGAGGCGGAGGCCGACTGGGACAACCTGCGGACGCCCGAGACGTACCTCGGCTTCGACCGTGGCGAACACTTCGCGTCGCCGAACGGCCCCGCGCTCGACGAACGCCGCGCCTACCAGGTGCCGCAGAGCCTCGGCCTCAACCAGTGGGCCCTCGCGGGGGAGTGGACGATCGGGTCGGAGAACGTCGTGCTGGACCGGGCCGGCGGCGGCATCGCCTTCCGGTTCCACGCCCGCGACGCGCACCTCGTGCTGGCCCCCGGGGCGGGACAGCCGATCCCGTTCCGGGTCCTGCTCGACGGTGACGCTCCCGGCCCGTCGCACGGTGTCGACGTCGACGAGGGCGGCGTCGGCGTCCTGGCCGACGGGCGCCTGTACCAGCTCGTCCGCCAGGACGGCGCGGTGCGTGAGCGGACCCTGGAGATCGTGTTCGACGAGCCGGGCGCCGAGGCGTACGCCTTCACCTTCGGGTAGGCCGGGATGCCCCACCGGCGATAGTCTCGACCGCTGTGACCGACGTGCTGGCCCGGGTCCAGGGCTACGACGACGCCGTACACGCGGCCCTGCCGACGTACCCCTTCTGGTATCTCGGCGTCCTGGGCACCCACCCGGACAGCGCCGGACGCGGCTGGGGTCGCGCGGTCATGCGAGCCGGGTTGGCGCGTGCGGCGGCCGACGGCCTGCCGGCCATCCTGGAGACCAGCAAGCCGGCGAACGTCAAGCTGTACCGCCGCGTCGGCTGGGAGGTGGTCGGCTCGCTGGCGGAGCCGGTACCCACCTGGATCATGCAGCAACCGCGCCGCTGACGTACCCGACCGATGCGGGCACCGGATGTCGGGTGGGCCTCCTGCCCTGCCGCCTAGCGTTGCTGCTCGTAAGGGAAGGAGGTCCGGGTGCTGGAGCGGCTCAACGAGGCGATGGCGCACATCGAGCGGCACCTCGATCAGCAGATCGAGGTGACCGACCTGGCACGGATCGCGCTCACGTCGGAGTACCACTTCCGGCGGCTGTTCTCCGCGCTGGCCGGTATGCCGCTGTCGGAGTACATCCGCCGACGTCGGCTCACCGTCGCGGGCGCGGACGTACTGGCGGGGGAGCGGACGCTGCTCGACGTCGCGGTGCGCTACGGCTACGGATCGGCCGAGGCGTTCGCCCGGGCGTTCCACGCCGTACACGGCGTGGGGCCCGGAGAGGCCCGGCGTACGGGGGCGGCGCTGCGCGCCCAGCCCCGGATGTCCTTCCGACTCACCGTGCAAGGGAGCGGCAGCATGGAGTACCGGATCGTCAGCAAGGACGCGTTCGCGCTGGTGGGGCGCAAGGCTCGTGTCCCGCTGGTGCACGAGGGGATGAACCCGGCGATCGTCGCGTTCATCAGGAGCATCGACAAGGAGACGACAGCTCGGATCGAGGCGCTCTCCGACCAGGAGCCGGCCGGGATCGTCAACGTCAGCGACAACCTCGCCGACAGCCGCGCCGAGGGCAGCGAACTGGACTACTGGCACGGGGTGGTCACCGGTACGACGCCACCGGACGACCTGGACGCGCTGCCCGTGCAGGCCGGAACGTGGGCGGTGTTCACCACCTCGGGCGCGTTCCCGCAGGCGGTGCAGTTCCTCTGGCGGGACGTGTTCACCCAGTGGTTTCCGTCGAACCCGTACCGCAGCCGGCCCGGACCGGAGATCTCCCGGGTGCGGGTGTCCGCGGACGGGACCACGGCGGACGCCGAGTTGTGGATCCCCGTCGAGCGGGTCGCGGCCTGAGAGTCAGTCGGGTACGTCGTCCCAGCCGGTGCCCGGTGGCAGGTGACCGGCCGACGGGTTGTCGCGCAGCGCGTAGGCGATGACCAGCAGCGCGTGCCGGTCCAACGCGGGCAGCCGGTCCAGCGGGAACCACCGCACGTCCAGCGACTCGTCGTCGTTGACCCGCGCGGTGCCGGACACCACCCGGCAGACGAAGCCCAGGTTCAGGTACTCGCAACGGTCACCGTTGGGATAGGTGTGCGGGTGGGAGACGGCACTGGTCAAACGCAGCGGCGTCACGTCCAGGCCGGTCTCCTCCCGCACCTCCCGGACCAGCGCGGTGGCCGGCTGCTCGCCCGGCTCGACGAAGCCGCTGATCACCGACCAGCGTCCGTCGTCCGAGCGTTGGCCGAGCAGCAGCTCGCCGTCGTCGTTGCGGATGACCGCGCTGACGCTGGGCAGCCACAGCAGGTCGTGGCCGACGTGCCTGCGCATCCGCACGATGTAGTCCGGTACCGCCATCGGGCGATCATAGGCCGCACGTCCCGCCTCGCCCGACCCCGGGCTTCCGCGCGTCCAGTGCCCCCACCTGCACTTCTTTCGGCGTTTTCGCCCGCGCCGCGGCAAGCGTCTCTACTGTGGAGAGGGTTCGGCGACTTGCGTGATCCGGTGGCGGTCGGCCGGTTCGCGGTGCACAGTGTTTCCCATGAGCGACAGCGGACGTAGTGGGCAGTTCTACTGGTGCACCCGACACCACCGGGTCGAGACGGACACCGACGTGTGCCCGGCGAAGCACGTCCTCGGCCCGTACGACTCGGCGGCCGACGCGGAGAACGCCCTGCAGCGAGTGCAGGAGCGGAACGAGGCGTGGGAGGCCGAGGACGCGCGTTGGACCGGGGAGGACAGGTAGACGGCGCGGGACGGCCCGCGTCGCGGTAGTTCGTGCTCCGCGAGGACGCACGCGAGAGCACGTCCCCAAGGAGGGAACGACGATGGCCGTTACCCAGCAGGCCACCACACGCCCGGCTGCCCGTAAGACCACCGCGAAGAAGACCGCCGCGGCGGAGCGCGGCACGTCGGCGAGCCGGACCACCCCCGTGCGCAAGTCCACCGCCGCCGCCACGGCCCCGGCCCGCAAGGCGGCCGGCGGCGCGGGGCGGGCCCCGGCGAAGAAGACCACCACGACGGCCAAGAAGGCCCCGGCGAAGAAGACCACGACCACGACCAGCGCGGCGGCGAAGAAGGCCCCGGCCAGGACCTCGACCGCCGCCCGCAGCACGACCGCCGCCACGAAGCGGACCCCGGCCGCCGCGACGCGCAAGAGCACCACCGCCGCGACCAGGACGACGGGTACGGCCAGGAAGACGACAGGCGCCGCCAGGAAGACCACCAGCGCGGCGAAGAAGACCACGGCGTCGGCCGCGAAGAGGGCCACCGCCGCCGCGAAGGCGCCCGCCCGCAAGGTGGCGACCAAGGCGTCCACCGTGAAGAAGACGGCCGCCAAGAAGGCCCCGGCGAAGAAGACGACGGCCAAGAAGGCCCCCGCCAAGAAGGCCCCGGCGAAGAAGGCCACGTCCACCCGTCCGAGCGGCGGCGTCCGCACGGCGGCGGCGAAGAAGGCGCCGGCCGCGAAGGTGACCGCCACCTCGTCGACCACCGCGCGCAAGGCCGCGGCGAAGAAGACGACTGCCAAGAAGACCACCGCGGCCAAGGCGCCGGCCCGCAAGGTGACCGCGCGGGCCACCACCACACGGGGTACGGGCACCGCCCGCAAGGCGACCGGCTGAACGGGCCGACCCACCGGCCGGTCACGGGAAGCGGATCACCGGCGGCGCTGTCAGGATTGATCCGTGGTCATCCGACGCGTACTCGCTCCCCGCATCGACTTCGGCGCGCTGCGCCGCGAGCTCGGCCTGCCCGAGGGTTTTCCGGCCGCCGCCCAGCTGGAGGCCGACGCGGCGGCGGCCGCGCCGCCGCGGCCGTCCGTCGACCGCACCGACATACCGTTCGTCACTGTCGACCCGGCCACCTCCCGTGACCTGGATCAGGCGATGCACCTGGCCCGCCGGCCGGGCGGGGGCTACCGCGTGCGGTACGCCATCGCGGACGTCGCCGCCCACGTCCCGCCGGGCGGCGCGCTCGAGGAGGAGACCTGGCGGCGCGGGCAGACGGTCTACCTGCCCGACGGCAACGTGCCTCTGCACCCGGTGACGCTCAGCGAGGGCGCGGCCAGCCTGCTGCCCGACGACGACCGCGCCGCCGTGGTGTGGACCATCGACCTGGACGCCGACGGCGGCACGGTGGCCGTCGAGCTGGAGCGCGCTCTGGTGCGCAGTCGGGCCAAGCTCGACTACGTCGGGGTGCAGGCGGCCGCCGACGCCGGTCGGCTGCCCGAGCCGATCGCGCTGCTGCCCGAGATCGGCGACCGGCTGACCGCCCGCGGACTGCGCCGGGGGGCGATCAACCTGCCACTGCCCGAGCAGGACGTGGAGCCCGACGGCGACGGGTGGCGGCTGGTGCTGCGCGGGCCGGCTCCGATGGAGGAGCACAACGCCCAGATCTCGCTGCTGACCGGAATGGCGGCCGCCGACCTCATGCTGGCTGGCGGGATCGGCCTGCTGCGGACGATGCCTCCGCCGAAGCCGGACGCGGTGCAACGCCTGCGGGCCGCCGCCGCGCCGCTGGGCGTGCGCTGGCCGGACGGCATGAGCCCCGGCGAGGTGATCGCCGCCCTGGACGCCGCGCAGCCGCGTTCCGCCGCGTTCATCGACCAGGCGGCCGAGCTGATGCGCGGCGCCGCGTACACCGCCTTCGACGGCAGTCGACCGGAGCAGCCGGAGCACGGCGGGGTGGCGGCCGCGTACGCCCACGTCACGGCCCCGCTGCGACGCCTCGCCGACCGGTACGCCACCGAGGTCTGCCTGGCCCTGCACACGGGCCGGGAGGTGCCCGACTGGGCGCGCTCGGCGCTGCCCCGGCTGCCCGAGGTGATGGCCAGCACCGACCGCGTCGCCTCGGCGGCCAGCCGGGGTGCTGTCGAGCTGACCGAGGCGGTACTCCTGGAACACCGTGTGGGGGAGACCTTCGACGCGGCGGTGCTCGACGTCGACGCCCCTCCCAACGGCAAGTCCCGGCCGCGCCCGCCAGGTGGAACGGTGGCGCTGGACGCCCCGCCGGTCCGCAGTCGCTGCCTCGGAGAACTGCCCCTCGGCGAACGGGTCCGGGTCCGTCTGGTCACCGCCGACCCGGCCGCACGTACGGTGCTGTTCGAGCTGGCCTGAGTCGCCGCCGAGCGGTTTGCGAGGATGAGCCCATGGCATACGACGCGAGCACGCTGCCCGACGTGTCCGGGCTGACGGTCGGCATCATCGGAGGCACCGGCGACCAGGGACGCGGCCTCGCCTACCGCCTCGCCCGGGCGGGGCAGACGGTGCTGATCGGCTCCCGGTCCGCGGAGCGGGCCGCCGAGTCCGCCGCCGAGATCGCCGCGCTGCCCCGGATGCCGGCCGACGTCCGCATCACCGGCGCCGCCAACGACGAGGTGGCCCGCCGGAGCGACGTGGTGATCATCGCGGTGCCGTGGGACGGTCACGCCGCCACCGTCGCCGCTCTCGCCGAGCCGCTGGCCGGGACGATCGTCGTCGACTGCGTCAACCCACTGGGCTTCGACAAGCAGGGCCCGTACGCGCTCACCGTCGCCGAGGGCAGCGCCGTCCAGCAGGCCGCCGCGCTGCTGCCCGAGTCGCGCGTGTGTGCCGCGTTCAACCACGTCAGCGCCCCACTGCTGGCCGACCCCGAGGTCGACCGGATCGACCTCGACGTGCTGATCTGCACCGAGGACCGGGAACTCGTCGACATCGTCGGAGCGCTCGCCGCGCGAATCCCCGGGATGCGCGGCATCTACGCCGGGCGGCTGCGCAACGCCCACCAGATCGAGGCGTTCACCGCGAACCTGATCGCCATCAACAAGCGCTACAAGGCCCACGCCGGCATCCGCGTCACCGACCTCTGACAGTGCCCTGAGGGATCATGGGGCATGACCGATGCTGACGCGGTGTTGAGGATCGCGGATCTGCGCCGAGCGTGCTCCATGTTGTTGGATGCGGCGGAGAGCCGATTCGGTCCGGAGATCCAGCTGTCACAGCTCGACGTCGACCACTAGTGGAACATGGACCTGGGCGCGGCATTTCGGATGGTCAAGCAGCCCGAGCTGGACATCGACTGCGGGCAGAGCAGCGACGATGTCGCCGAGCTGACGAGCCTCCTGCGGCGGGGTGGTCCAGAGGGCATCGTGTCGCTGTGGCACGACCTTTCGCACGTGAGCGGGCTGTTGCGGCTGCTGGCGTACCTCGATCTGCCCGACACCCGCGAGGTGCGCGAAAACTAGCCTGCGCACGGAAGCGGAGGGGTCGAACGGCGCGCTGATCGGGTGCGTGGCTGACTCGCTGCCGTCACGTTCGCCGGTGGTAGTGGTTGCGGCGGGGGACCTGTTCCGGGTCGAGCCAGGCTGGCGGGACGAATTCCGGGTGGCCGTCGCCGCCGAGGCGGACGGCCCAATCGCCCCGGTGGACGTGCCGATGGTGGTGGCCGCAGAGGAGCACCGAGTTGGCCAGGCTGGTGTCGCCGCCGTCGGCCCAGTGTCGGATGTGGTGGGCGTCGCACCAGCGGGGCGGTCGGTCGCAGCCCGGGAAGGCGCAGCCTCGGTCGCGCAGGACCAGCGCACGGCGCAGGGGCCCGGTGACGAGTCGGCGTTGCCGACCGACGTCGAGGGTCTGGCTGGTGCCGCCGAGGACGGTGGGCAGGATGGCGGCGTCGCAGGCGAGCCGTCGCACGCTCTCGACGGTGAGCCCGAAGCCGGTGTCGAGGGTGCCCGTGCCGAGCTGCCGGACCAGGCCGTCGAAGCTGGTGGTGACCACGAGTTGAGTCGGTTCGCCGCCGTGCTCGGGCAGCTCACCGGTTCGCAGCGCGAGACGGCAGAGGTCGCCGAGCGCGTCGTGCCGTCGTTGCCCCGGCGAACGGTGGTCGTCCTGGCCGGAGGGCGCGGTCAGCGGGTCGATGGCGGTGCGGAGCAGGCCGGCGGTCTCCGCGTCGAGGGTGCCGCTCAATCGGAGCCGGCCGTCGGTCAGCTCGGAGAGGGTGAGATGACGATCCCGGGTGGCTCGACGGGCTTCGGCGTCGAGGGCGGCCTTGGCGGCGGCGTCGGCGATCTCGGGGGCGACGTGGTCGAGGATGCGGGTCGCGAGCTTGCGCAGCAGGGTGGGGTCGAACTGGCCGGCCCAGTCGACGAGGACGTCGACGGCCCTGCCGGCGACCTCGGTGCCGGCGGTGGCCCGAACGGTGTCGACGGTGTCGGCGATGACCCGGGCCTGCTCCAGGCTGACATCTCCGTCGGCCAGCGCCTGGCGGATTTCGGGAGCGCCCGTGTCGAGGGTGCTGGCGAACTCGACCAGTCGGCGGGCGGCGGGGACGGTCAGCCGGAGTCGGTCGCGTAACCAGACCGCCGTCGACGACGCGCCCTGCGCCTGTGCCGTGCCCCGGCCGTCCAGCTCCCGAACCAGGGCCAGCTTGACCGCCGCGAGCTGCTGCTCGAGCCGGTGCGCGGCGTCGAGCGCAGCCACCAGGTCATGCTCCGCGAGGGCCCAGACGGGCGCGGCGGCGGATGCCGCCACCGCGCCCCGCGCCTGCGCCAACTCGTCAATCACAATCCGAGACTAGAACAGGTGTACGACAATTCCAGTGACCATGATCAATGACGGCCGCTTGGCGGTCCGCGCTAGAAAGTGTGCTCGGCGGCCGGGAAATCGCCGCCGCGGACCTCGTCGGCGAAGCGGCGGGTGGCGTCGGTGAGGACGTCCGCGAGGTCGGCGTACCGCTTCACGAAGCGCGGCGCCTTGCCGGTGCGCAGGCCGGCCATGTCCTGCCAGACCAGCACCTGGGCGTCGGTGTCCGGGCCGGCGCCGATGCCGACCGTGGGGATCGGCAGCTCGTGGGTGATCTGCTTGGCCACCACGCCCGGCACCATCTCCAGCACCACCGCGAACGCGCCGGCCTCGGTCACCGCCCGCGCGTCGGCCAGCACCTCGTCGGCCGTGTCGCCCCGCCCCTGCACCCGGTAGCCGCCCAGCGTGTGCTCGCTCTGCGGAGTGAAACCGATGTGCGCCATCACCGGGATGCCGGCGCCGACGATCGCGGCGATCTGCGCGGCGCACCGTCGGCCGCCCTCCAGCTTCACCGCGTGGCAGCCGCCCTCCTTCATGAACCGTACGGCGGTGCGCAGCGCCTGGGCCGGGCCCTCCTCGTACGAGCCGAACGGCAGGTCACCGACGACGAGGGCCTGCCGGGTCGAGCGCACCACGGCCCGTACCAGCGGCAACAGGTCGTCGGCGGTGACCGGCAGGGTCGTCTCGTAGCCGAACACGTTGTTGGCCGCCGAATCGCCGACCAGCAGCACCGGTACGCCGGCCCGGTCGAAGATGCCCGCCGTGTACTGGTCGTACGAGGTGAGCATCGGCCACCGTTCGCCGCGCTCCTTGGCGGCGATCAGGTCGCGGGTGCGGACCCGTCGGGTGACCGGGCCGCCGTACAGCGCGGTCACCTCGTGCGGAGTGGACTCGATCATGACTGTCTCCCTTCCTCGAGGCCGCCTGCGCGGTCCCCGGGCTCCGCCGATCGTCGCACCGCGCGACAGCCTGGCGGCAGGGCCCAGTGGAAGATGTCACTCGGGAGCCGTGCGACGTCAGCCGTGCTCGCGCCACCGGTTCGTGATCGGCAGTCGACGGTCCCGGCCGAACGCCTTCATGGAGATCTTCGTGCCCGGCGCGGACTGGCGTCGCTTGTACTCGGCGGTATCCACCAGTCGCAGCACCCTGTCGACGACGGCCGGGTCGTGGCCCGACTCGACCAGCCCGTCGCGGCCCAGGTCGCCGTCGACGTACCCGATGAGGATCGGGTCGAGTACGTCGTAGTCGGGCAGGGAGTCGCTGTCGAGCTGGCCGGGGCTCAGCTCGGCGCTCGGCGGCTTGCCGATCGAGTTCTCCGGGATCGGGGCGGTCTCGCCGCGGCGGGCCGCGTCCGCGTTGCGCCACTTCGCCAGACGCCACACGAGCGTCTTCCAGACGTCCTTGATCGGGTTGAAGCCGCCCACCGAGTCGCCGTACAGGGTGGAGTAGCCGACCGCCAGCTCGCTCTTGTTGCCGGTGGTCAGGACCAGGTGGCCCTCCTGGTTCGACAGCGCCATCAGGATGACACCGCGTACCCGGGCCTGGAGGTTCTCCACGGCGATCCCGGACAGCGACAGGTTGGCCAGGAAGGCGTCCACCATCGGCTGGATCGGCTCGACGCGGTAGTCGAGCCCGGTGCGCTTGGCCAGGTCGGCGGCGTCCTCACGGGAGTGCTCGGAGGAGTGCTGACTGGGCAGCGACACACCGACCACCCGGTCCGGGCCGAGCGCGTCGACGGCGAGGGCGGCCACCACCGCCGAGTCGATGCCACCGGAGAGGCCGAGCACCACCGAGGCGAACCGGTTCTTGTTGACGTAGTCGCGCAGGCCCAGCACCAACGCGTGCCAGACCTCGGCCTCGTCGGCGACCGGCTCGATCAGCCCGCCGGTGACGGCCGGGCCGGACGGCGCGGGCGGGATCGCCTCCACCGTGTGGTGACTGATCCGCATGCCGTCCGCGACGCTGTCGCTGCCGGGGGTCGTGGTCGCGGCCGGCAGCTCGACGTCGTGCACGAGCAGGTGTTCGACGAACTGCGGGGCACGGGTGAGCAGTTGGCCGTCGGGGGTGACGATCATCGAGTCGCCCTCGAAGACCAGCTCGTCCTGGCCGCCGATCATGTTGACGTACGCGATGGTGGCGTTCGCCTCGGCGGCCCGGCGGCGGACCAGCGGCAGGCGGATGTCGTCCTTGTTCAACTCGTACGGCGAGCCGTTGATGTTGACCACGAGGCCGACGCCGGCCTGCCGGGCGGCGGTGAACGGCCCACCGGCCTGCCACAGGTCCTCGCAGATGGTCAGCGCGACGTCCACCCCGCCGATCCGCACGACGGTCAGCTCCTCGCCGGAGACGAAGTAGCGGTCCTCGTCGAAGACGCCGTAGTTGGGCAGGTGGTGCTTGAAGTAGCGGGCGACCACCTCGCCCCGGTGCAGCAGCGCGGCGGCGTTGCGGGCGCCCCGCCCCGGCTCGGCGTCCCCGCTGACCTGCGGCGGGCCGTCGGCGTCCAGGTAGCCGACGACGACCGGCAGGTCACCGAGGCCGTCGTCGGCGAGGTCGGCCGCGAGCTGCCGCACGGCGGCCTGGGACGCGGCGACGAAGGAGCGTCGGAAGACCAGGTCCTCGACCGGGTAGCCGGTCAGCATCATCTCCGGGAAGAGCACCAGCTGGGCGCCGGCGTCGGCGGCCTGGCGGGTCCAGCTGCGGACCAGGTCGGCGTTGCCGACGAGATCGCCGACGCTCGGGTTGACCTGGGACAGGGCGAGACGCAGGGTGGGCATGTCCTCATCTTGCCTCAGCCTCGCCGGAGCAATCCGTACCCTCGGACGAGACGGCGGCCACGCGCGGACACCGCGCGGCCGTCGTGCCGCATCGGTACCGCTCGGCGGGCGGGACACGAGGGGACGGGCGGCGGCGGTTCGCGTAACGTCTGCGTAACCAGGCCCGGGAACACTGGGCGGTCAGGTCGGGCGCAGCCCGGCCAAGGCGGACAAAGAGTGTCGCGAGGGGTTGGGGAAGTGGACCGTCAGCAGGAGTTCGTCCTCCGTACGCTGGAAGAGCGGGACATCCGGTTCGTCCGGCTGTGGTTCACGGACGTGCTGGGCACGCTCAAGAGCGTCTCGGTGGCGCCCGCGGAGTTGGAAGCGGCCTTCGAGGAGGGCATCGGCTTCGACGGCTCGGCGATCGAGGGCTTCGCACGCGTCTTCGAATCGGACATGGTGGCGATGCCCGACCCCACCACCTTCCAGGTCTTCCCGTTCGAGGGCGGGGTCAGCGGCGAGAGCGCCCGGATGTTCTGCGACATCCTGCTGCCCGACGGCGGCCCCTCCTGGGCCGACCCGCGGCACGTGCTGCGCCGCGCGCTGTCCAAGGCGGCCGAGAAGGGCTTCACCTTCTACACCCACCCCGAGATCGAGTTCTTCCTGCTGGAGAACGGTCCGCAGGACGGCTCGGTGCCCACGCCCGTCGACACCGGCGGCTACTTCGAGCACACCACCCACGCCGTTGCCCGCGACTTCCGCCGCCAGGGCGTGCTGGCGCTGGAGCGGATCGGGATCTCGGTGGAGTTCAGCCACCACGAGGTCGCGCCCGGCCAGCAGGAAATCGACCTGCGGTACGCCGACGCGCTGACCACCGCCGACAACATCATGACCTTCCGCCACGTGGTCAAGGAGGTCGCCCTCTCCACCGGCGTGCAGGCCAGCTTCATGCCGAAGCCGTTCACCGACCAGCCCGGCAGCGGCATGCACACCCACCTGTCGCTGTTCGAGGGCGAGCGCAACGCCTTCCACGACGGTGGCGACCCGATGAAGCTCTCCAAGGTGGCGAAGTCCTTCATCGCCGGCCTGCTGGTGCACGCCCGGGAGTACACGGCGGTCACCAACCAGTGGGTCAACTCGTACAAGCGGCTCTTCCCGCAGCACCTGCCCGACCGGATCACCGAGAGCCCGGCGTACGTCTGCTGGGGTCACCTGAACCGGTCCGCGCTGGTGCGGGTCCCGGCGTACGGCAAGCCGAACTCGGCCCGGGTCGAGGTCCGCTCGCTGGACTCGGCGACCAACCCGTACCTCGCCTTCGCGGTGCTCCTCGGAGCGGGCCTCAAGGGCATCGAGGAGGGCTACGAGCTGCCGCCGGGGGCCGAGGACGACGTCTGGTCGCTCAGCAGCGCCGAGCGCCGCGCCATGGGGTACGAGGCGCTGCCGGAGAACCTCGCCGAGGCGATCGACGTGATGGCCGAATCCGAACTGGTCGCCGAGGTGTTGGGCGAGCACGTCTTCGACTTCTTCCTGCGCAACAAGCGGGCCGAGTGGGAGCAGTACCGCCGCGAGGTCACCCCGTACGAGCGGCAGCGTTACCTGGCGCTGTAGGCGCGGGGCTGACGCGGTTGCCCGCTGCCGCTATCGTCTCGATCACCGCGCCGGTACCCCTTCCGGGCGGAGATTCGGGAGGCAGTCGGTGCTGGAGGACCTGCTCAGCGGTGCCTGGCAGAGCGTCGTGTTCGGGGTCGTGGGCGTCGGGCTCATGGCGGCCGGGTTCGGGCTCGTCGACCTGCTGACACCGGGGCGGTTGCGGGAGCTGATCTGGGTCGAGCGCAACGCCAACGCGGGGCTGCTGCTCGCCGCCAACCAGCTCGGCATCGCTGGCATCGTCTTCACGGCGATCCTGACCAGCTACAGCGACTTCGCCAGGGGGCTCGCCTCCACCGTGGTGTTCGGGCTGCTCGGGCTGGCCATCATGGCGCTGGCGTTCTTCGTCCTGGACCTGCTCACCCCGGGCAAGCTCGGTGAGGTCATCTGCTCGTCCGAGCCGCACCCGGCGGCCCGGGTCAGCGCCGCCACGCACTTCGGCGCCGCGCTGATCGTCTGCGCCTGCATCGCCTGAGCCTGCTTCGCCTGAGCCTGCGTTGCCTGAGCGCAGTCGTACCCCGGTCGTAGCGTGCCGGGCATGAACCGTACGGACCGGCTCTACGCCCTGGTCGAGGAGCTGCGGGCCGTGTCGCCACGGCCGCGCAGCGCCCGCTGGCTCGCCGTGCGCTTCGAGGTGAGCAGCCGGACCATCGAACGGGACATCGGCGCGCTCCAGCAGGCCGGCGTACCGATCTGGGCCGAGCCCGGCCGTACCGGCGGCTACGTCCTGGACCGCGCCCACACGCTGCCGCCGGTCAACCTGACCGCCGCCGAGGCGGTCGCGATGGCCGTGGCGCTGCACCGGCTCGCCGGCTCGCCGTTCGCCGCACCGGGCGCCACCGCGCTGCGCAAACTGCTGGCGGTGCTGCCGGCCGCCGACGCCGCCGAGGCGCACCGGCTCGCCGGCCGGGTGCACCTGGTCGGTGACGGGCCGGCCACGCCCGTCCCGGCCACCGTCGCCCACGCGGTCGCCGCGCGGCGGGTGCTGCGCATCCGGTACGCCGACCGCGCCGGCACCGGCTCGCTCCGCGACGTCGAACCGCTGGGCTACCTCGGCAACACCCACCACTGGTACCTGGTGGCCTGGTGCCGCCTCCGGGCCGAGCTGCGATGCTTCCGCACCGACCGCATCCGGTCGGTCGAGGCCCGGCCAGAGGTGGTGGTCCGGGACCTCCGCCTGGAGGACCTGGACATCCCGCACGGGCGTGTCCGTGCGCTGAGCCTGGTCTGAGCGCGCGGTGTGAGCGCGCGTCCGGCGGTCACCCGGCCAGGTGATCGGGAAACACCGACAGGACGGTGTCGCGAGCGGCTTCGAGACTGCACCGGAAGCCGGCCGAACGGCCGGCAACGCGAAGACCTGGAGGCAGCATGTCCGCGACGCCCATCACGTGGTTCGAGATCGGCACCGACCGGCCGGAGGAGGCGGAGCGCTTTTACGGCGACCTGTTCGGCTGGACCTTCACGGAGGAGGGCGGGGCCGCCGGCTCCTACCGGACGACCGGGGCTGGTGGCGACACCGGAATCGGTGGAGCGATCCGGGCGACCGACGGCTCGGCGCCGAACTACACGATCTTCTATGCCGAGGTCACCGACGTGGCGGAAACCTGCCGGCGGGCCGAGGCGGCCGGTGGTCAGGTGCTCATGCCGCCCCGGACCACGCCGACCGGGCTCACGCTGGCCCGGCTGACCGACCCGACCGGCAACCACCTGGGCGTGTTCGCGTCCCCACCCGCGCAGGGCTGACGCCGGTGGGCGGGTGCCCGGCGGCCCGCCAGGCGCAAGGTCGACTCCAGGTAGCCGATGTGGCGGTGTCCGAGTGCGATGGACACCGCCACATCGGCGAACCGGAGTCGCTGATCACCTCAACATCGTGGAAGTCGGGGTATCCGGGAGCGCCGAACACCCCGAATTCACGGAAGTCGAGTGGATCAGGCCGGGCCGCCCTGTCCGGCCGGGCCGCCCTGTCCGGCCGGGCCGCCCTGTCCGGCCGGGCCGCCGTGGCCGAACGGGCCGGGGCGGCCGGCGGGGCCGGGGAAGACGCCGGCCTCGACGGCCTTGGTGATGGCGTCGGCCTGCTCCTGGGTGAGCTTGCCGTCCTTGACGGCCTGGTCCAGCCGCTCCTTGAGCGCGGCCTTGCGCTCCTCGGGGGAGTGGCGCTGCGGCCGGTCGGCCGGCCGGTGCTGCTCGCGGATCTTCTCCAGCGCGGCGGTCACCTTGTCGGTGGGCACGCCCAGCTCCTTGGCCAACTCCTCGGCGAACTGGCCCTGCCGGTCGGCCTTGGCCCCGGGCGCCGGGGCGGTGCTGGCGCTCGGCGTCGGGGTGTCGGCGGCGAAGGCGATCGTCGGGGCCGCGATCCCGACGCCGAGGACGCCGGCGGCGGCCAGGCCGGCCAGCATGTGCTTCCTACTGATGGTGCGGGACATGCTCTCCTCCAGAAGGCTAGGTGATATGCGATGTCGTCACCGACAGTGACGGGTAAGCCTGGGTGCGACCCGTGGCGAACCTGTCAGCGGGCTGACAATCGAAGGCGGAAATCGGTTGTGTTGTCGCTTGTCGGGCGGTCAGGGTCAGTCCACCGCCAACGAAGGGACGGACGCCCAGATGAGAGTCGAGATCCGGGAGATCGCACTCGTCGAGCCGGACGCCGGCCCGTACGGCATCACGGTCGGGCCCGACGGCGCGCTGTGGCTGACGTTGCTCCACGGCGGCATCGCCCGCCTGGACCCCGACGGCTCGGTCCGAACCCATCCGCTGGAGCCGGCCGGCGGCCGCCCGTTGATCATCACGACGGGTCCGGACGGTGCGCTCTGGTTCACCCGCTCCGGTGATGACCGGATCGGTCGGATCACCGTCGACGGCGCGCAGCGCACGGTCGCCCTGCCGCCCGGCACCGGGCCGGGTGGCATCGCGGTCGGACCCGACGGGGCACTCTGGTACGCGGGGATGACCTCCGACACGATCGGCCGGGTAACCACCGACGGCACGGTGACCGCCTTTCCGCTGCCGGTCACCGGCGGTCTCCCCTCGATGATCACCGCCGGCGCGGACCACGCCCTCTGGTTCACCCTCAACCGCGCGAACGCGATCGGCCGGATCGCCCTCGACGGCACGGTGACGCTGTACCCGTTGCCCACCGCGGACGCCGGGCCGGTCGGCATCGCCCTCGGCCCCGACGGCGTCATCTGGTTCGTCGAGATCACCGCCGGCCAGGTCGGCCGGATCGACGTTGATGGCGTGATCGTCGAGTTCCCGCTGCCGGACCGCGCCGCGCGCCCGCACGCGATCGTGGCCGACCCGGCCGGGGGAGCCTGGTTCACCGAGTGGGGCGCCAACCGGATCGGTCACCTCGATCCGACCGGACGATTCGAGAGCTACGCCCTACCCACCCCGCAGTCGGAACCACACGGCATCGTCCAAACTCCCGACGGAGTATGGGCAGCCCTAGAAACCGGCGCACTAGCCCACCTGACCCGCACCAGCCCACCTGACCCGCACGAGCCCACCTGACCCGCACGAGCCCACCTGACCCGCACGAGCCCACCTGACCCGCACCAGCCCACCTGACCCGCGCTGATCATGAAGTTATTGCCGCGACACGCCGTAGCGAGTGACAACAACTTCATGATCGCCGGGGCCGGGGCCGGGGCCGGGGCCGGGGCCGGGGCCGGGGCTGGGGGCTGGGGGCTGGGGGTGGGGCTGGGGCCGGGGGCGGGGTGGGGGTGGGGGTGGGGGTTACTGGACTGCGGGGGTGACTTTCAGGGTTTGGGTTTCGGTGTCCAGTTTCGCTTCGGTGCCTACCGGGACGGTCAGTTGGTCGGGGCCGTGGCCGATGGGGAGGCCGCCGAGGACCGGTACGCCCAGGTCGCCGAGGCGTTCGGTGAGCACGTCGACGATCGTGGTGTCCCAGCCGTCGCCGCAGCCGGTGAACTGCCCGACCGCAACGCCGGCCAGGCCGTCCAGCGCGCCGGCCCGGCGCAGGTGGGTGAGCATCCGGTCGACCTTGTACGGGGGCTCCTGCACGTCCTCGATCAACAGCACCGCGCCGGTCAGGTCGGGCAGGTCCGGTGTGCCGATCGACGCGGCGATCAGGCAGAGGTTGCCGCCGAGCAGGGTGCCGGTGGCGCGGCCCGGGACGCGTACGCCGAAGGTCTCCTCGGTGGGCACGGCCTCGACGGTCACCGGCTCGGTGGTCATCAGCGCCGCGTGCAGGGACTCGGCGGAGCGCAACGGCGTCCGCTCGTCCCGCCAGGCCGCCCCGGGGCCGTGCACCCCGGCCAGTCGGGCGCCCCGCCACAGGGCGAGCTGCAACGCGGTGATGTCCGAGAAGCCGGCCACCACCTTCGGGTCACGTCGGACGGCGGCCATGTCGAGGGCGTCGACGATCCGCTGGGCGCCGTAGCCGCCCCGGGTGCAGATCACCCCACGGATCTCCGGGTCGGCGAACGCCGCGTTCAGGTCGGCGGCCCGCAGGTCGTCGGTGCCGGCGAGGTAGCCGTGGCGGGCGTACACGTTCGGGGCCGGTATGGGGCGCAGACCCCATCCGGTGAGCAGCTCGACGCCCCGGGCCACCCGCTCCGGCGAGGTCGGCCCGGACGGCGAGACGAGCAGCACCGCGTCACCCGGGCGCAGCACGGGAGGGCGGACGGCGGCGGTGTCCTCGTTGATCACAACCGCAGAGCCTAACCACCGTCGCGGCACGGAGGCCGCCAGCCGGTGGCACGGACCGTGCCGGGACGTGGCGGAGCGCTCGGCACCCGCTAGCCTCGACGGGTGGCAACCGCGCTGGTGATCGAGAACGACCCGACGGACGACGCGCGCCGGTTGGGTGAATGGCTGACCGAGGCAGGGCTGGAGCTGCGGGTGCTCCGCCCGCACGCCGGTGACGAACTCCCCGCGGACCTTGAGGGGTACGTGGCGCTGGTGGTGCTGGGTGGCGACCAGCAGGCGTACCCGCTGTCGGACGGCGCGCCCGGCGCGCCCTGGTTTCCGGCCGTGGAGGGCCTGCTGCGCAAGGCGGTCCGGTACCGCGTGCCCACCCTGGCTGTCTGCCTGGGCGCGCAGTTGCTCGCCACCGCGCACGCCGGGCTGGTCGAGCGGAGTCCGTCCGGGCCGGAGATCGGCCCCGGCGTGGTCGGCCGGCGGGACGCCGCCGAGCAGGACCCCCTGTTCCGGTACGTGCCGCTGATCCCGGACGTGCTCCAGTGGCACTCCGACGAGATCACCGAGCTGCCCCGGGGCGCGACGCTGCTGGCGGCCTCCACCCGCTATCCGCACCAGGCGTTCCGGCTCGGTGACCGGGCGTGGGGTGTGCAGTTCCACATCGAGTGCGACACCGCGATGATCGCCGACTGGGCCACCGACTCGACCCTGCTCGCCGAGCTGGGCTACGACCCGGAGCTGGTGGTCGCGGCCTGCGACTCGGTGATGGTGGACGTCGAGGAGGTCTGGCAGCCGTTCGCCGCCCGGTTCGCCGCGCTGGCCCTGGGCGAGTTGGACGACAGCACTCAGCCCGGACCGGCCGGTCGTCAACGCGTCGAAGGTCTCCTCGACACCCCGTCCGACCGGGCTGAACAGGCCCATCCCGGTGATCAGCGCGCT
>NZ_JBEXIL010000053.1:0-41199 GCF_040608555.1 Micromonospora sp. NPDC005172 | reverse complement strand
TCCGTGGTGGGCTCTCGGGATGTGTGGGGGGGGGGAGGGGGAGGGGGTGAACGGTTTGGGGTTGCTTTTCGTACCAGGCGGTGAGGGAACACCACCTAGGGCGGGAGTGACGGCGATGAGGGTGCAGCGCAAGCACGTGCTGGCGGTGACCGTGGCGGTTGTCGCCGCGGCGGGCGTGGCGGTGGGGACCGGGTTCGGGTTCGCCGACACCGCTGCGGCACGGCCGTCCGTCTGCTCCGGGTCGGTCATGTTCTCGGCCGAGGCGGGAGCGCCGGCGGCGACGAGCGACCGGTTCCCGGTAGGTACGCGACTGCGGGTGACCAACCTGGACAACAACCGGGCCGCCACGGTGACGGTGACCGGCCCGTCGGGGAGCTGTGTGCTGCTCAACGCGGCCGCGATGGAGTTGGTGCGGGAGCCGGGCAAGAACGTGATCCGCCGCAACGTGGTGGAGAGGCTGGACGGAGCGGTCGCCCAGCCGGCGCCCGGTGGGGTACGCCCCGGTGCCGCCTCGCCCGCCGCCACTCGCCCGGTACCCCGCTCGGTCTGCTCGGGCGCGATCACCTTCTTCGCCGAGAACGCCGCGCCGGCGGCGACCAGCGGGCAGTTCCCGGTCGGTACGCGACTGCGGGTGACCAACCTGGACAACGACCGGGCGACCACGGTGACGGTGACCGGCCCGTCAGGTAGCTGTGTGCTGCTCAACGCGGCGGCGATGGACCAGATCCGCGAGCCGGGCAAGAACCTCGTCCGCAACAACACGGTCGAGGTTCTGCGCTGACGTGCGTGCAGGGGCCCCACGCGTGACGTGCGTGGAGGGGCCCCACGCGGCCCCTTCACACCGTCACCCGAACGCGGCGTCGAGGATGTCGATGCCCCGGCCGAGGTGCGCGTCGGAGATGACCAGCGGCGGTAGGAAGCGCAGCACGTTGCCGTACGTGCCGCAGGTCAGGGTGAGCAGGCCGGCAGCGTGGCAGGCCGCCGAGATGGCGGCCGTGGCGCTCGGGTCGGGGGCGAGGGTGCCCGGCTGCACCAGCTCCACGGCGAGCATCGCGCCTCGGCCGCGTACCTCGGCGACCCGGGGGTCCCGCTCGGCGATGGCCCGGAGCCGGGGGGCCAGCACGGACTCGATCCGGCGGGCCGCGCCTGCCAGGTCCTGCTCGTGCATGATTTCGATGGTGGCCAGCGCGGCGGCGCAGGCGATCGGGTTGCCGCCGTACGTGCCGCCGAGGCCGCCGACGTGCACCGCGTCCATCAGCTCGGCCCGGCCGGTCACCGCCGCGAGGGGCAGACCACCGGCGATGCCCTTGGCGAGGGTGACGAGGTCGGGTTCGACGCCCTCGTGCTGGCAGGCGAACCAGTCGCCGGTACGGCAGAAGCCGGTCTGGATCTCGTCGGCGACGAAGACCACCCCGGCGGCCGTCGCCCACGCACGCAGCGCGGGCAGGAAACCCGGCGCGGGTACGACGAAACCGCCCTCACCCTGGATCGGCTCGATGAGCAGCGCGGCGACGTTCTCCGCGCCGACCTGCTTCTCGACCATCTCGATGGCCCGAGCTGCCGCCTCGGCGCCGGAGAGCCCGCCGTCGCGCAGCGGGTACGACATCGGCACCCGGTAGATCTCCCCGGCGAACGGCCCGAAGCGGTGCTTGTACGGCATGTTCTTCGCGGTCAACGCCATGGTCAGGTTGGTCCGGCCATGGTACGCGTGGTCGAACACCACGACCGCCGGCCGTCCGGTGGCATGCCGCGCGATCTTGACGGCGTTCTCCACCGCCTCGGCACCGGAGTTGAACAGCGCCGACCGCTTCTCGAACCCGCCCGGCGTCAACGCGTTGAGCTGCTCGCACACCGCCACGTACGACTCGTACGGCGCGACCATGAAGCACGTGTGCGTGAACCGCTCGACCTGCGTGCGGACGGCCTCGACCACCGTCGGCGCGGAGTTGCCGACGCTTGTCACCGCGATGCCTGCGGCGAAGTCGATCCACTCCCGCCCGTCGACGTCGGTGATCGTCCCGCCCGAGGCGCTGTCCACGTAGGACGAGATGACACTCCCGACCCCGCGGGCGACCGCGCTGCCCCGCCGCCTGTGCAGTTCATCCGAGGACGGCACCGCAGCGCTCTTCGTTCGCGACTGCGGGGCTCGCAAACCCGGCTCACTCCTCGCGCTCACCGGTCAGCCCTCGATGTTGTGCATGACGTGCTTGATCCGGGTGTAGTCCTCCAGGCTGTAGACCGAGAGGTCCTTGCCGTGCCCGGAGTGCTTGAAGCCGCCGTGCGGCATCTCCGAGACGAACGGGATGTGCGTGTTGACCCAGACGCAGCCGAAGTCGAGCCGTCGGGTCATCCGCATCGCCCGGCCGTGGTCGCGCGTCCAGACCGACGCCGACAGGCCGTAGTCGACGCCGTTGGCCCAGCGCACTGCCTCGTCCTCGTCGGAGAAGCGCTGCACGGTGATGACCGGGCCGAACACCTCGTCCTGGATGATCTCGTCGGCCTGCCGCAGCCCGGACACGACGGTCGGTGTGTAGAAGTAGCCGCGTTCGCCCTGCCGGGAGCCGCCGGTCTGGATCGCCGCGTGGTCGGGCAGCCGGTCGACGAAACCGCTGACCCGGGCGAGCTGGTTGGCGTTGTTCAGCGGGCCGTAGAGCACGTCGGCGTCGTCCGGCGCGCCGGTCTTCGTGGCGCGGGCCTGCTCGGTGAGCGCCGCCACGAAGTCGTCGTGGACGCCGGGTCCGGCCAGCACGCGGGTCGCGGCCGTGCAGTCCTGCCCCGCGTTGAAGTAGCCACCGACCGCGATGGCCTCGGCCGCCGCCGCCACGTCCGCGTCGTCGAAGACCACCACCGGGGCCTTGCCGCCCAGCTCCAGGTGGGTGCGCTTCAGGTCGGAGGCCGCCGCGGCGGCCACCTCCATGCCCGCGCGGGTCGAGCCGGTGATCGACACGAGCCGCGGGGTCGGGTGGGACACGAGGGTACGACCCGTGTCTCGGTCGCCGCAGACCACGTTGAAAACCCCCGGGGGGAAGAACTCGGCGGCGATCTCGGCGAGTAGAAGCGTCGACACCGGCGTGGTGTCGGACGGCTTCAGCACGACCGTGTTGCCGGCGGCGAGGGCCGGGGCGATCTTCCAGACCGCCATCATCAGCGGGTAGTTCCACGGGGTCACCTGGGCGCAGACCCCGATCGGCTCGCGCCGCACGTACGAGGTGTGCCCGGCCAGGTACTCCCCGGCCGAGCGCCCCTCCAGCAGCCGCGCGGCCCCGGCGAAGAACCGGAACTCGTCCACCGCCGGCGGCAGCTCCTCCTCCAGGGTGAGCTGGCGCGGCTTGCCGGTGTTGCGCACCTCGGCGTCGACCAGCTCGTCGGCCCGTGCCTCCACGGCGTCGGCGAACTTGAGCAGCGCCTTCTGCCGCTCGGCGGGGGTGGCCTCCCGCCAGGTCTCGAAGGCGGTGGCGGCGGCGCTCATCGCCGCGTCGACGTCGGCCGCACCGGAGACCGGCGCCTGCGCGAACACCTCGCCCGTGCAGGGGTCGACCAGATCGGCGTAGCCGCCGTCGGCCGGTTCGACGTAGGAGCCGTTGACGAAGTTGCGCAGCTGCTGCTGGTCACTCATGGCGGGATCACTCCGAGGGGGGCCGGGGGTGCGGTCTGCGGCGGTTATCGCAATCTTCCTGCCATCTTCGCTACTGAATCCGCAGCAGACAAGGGATGCGGCGACTGTTTCCGTCGGCTGTCGCCTCGTCTACGCTGCACGACGTGGAACCCGCAGCCTTCTTCGTCGCCTCCCGTCCCGCCTCGGGCGTGGGCGAGTTGACAGTCCACCATCCGTACGACGGGCGCGCGGTCGGACGTACCACCTTTGCCACGGACGACCAGGTCGACGCCGCTGTCGCGGCAGCGGCCGGGGTGGCCGCGCAGGCCGCGGCCCTGCCCGCGCACGTCCGCGCGGCGGCCCTGGACCACGTCTCCCGTCGGCTGGCCGAGCGTGCCGACGAGGTCGCGGCCCTGATCACCGCCGAGAACGGCAAGCCGGTGAAGTGGGCGCGCGCCGAGGTCGGCCGGGCGGTGTCGACGTTCCGGTGGGCCGCCGAGGAGGCTCGGCGCTTCTCCGGTGAGCTGCAACGACTCGACACCGACCCGGCCGCCGCCGGTCGGATCGCACTGGTCCGGCGGGTGCCGAGGGGCCCGGTGCTCGGCATCGCGCCGTTCAACTTCCCGCCGCTCAACCTGGTCGCGCACAAGGTCGCCCCGGCCATCGCGGTCGGCGCGCCGATCATCGTCAAGCCGGCGCCGGCGACGCCCCTGTCCGCGCTGCTGCTCGGCGAGCTGCTGGCCGAGACGGACCTCCCGGCCGGCATGTTCTCGGTGCTGCCGCTGCCCAACGACCGTGCGGGCGAGCTGGTCGCCGACCCCCGGCTGCCGGTCGTCTCGTTCACCGGGTCCGGGCCTGTCGGGGCGGCGATCCGGCGACAGGTACCGGAGAAGCACGTGACGCTGGAACTGGGCGGCAACGCGGCGGCGGTGCTCTGCGCGGACTGGACGTCCGCCGACGACCTGGGCTTCGCGGCACAGCGCATCGCCACCTTCGCCAACTACCAGGCCGGTCAGTCGTGCATCGCCGTGCAGCGGGTGTACGTGCACCACGCGCTGTACGCCGACTTCCTGCCCCGGCTGGTGGCGGCGGTGCGCGCGCTGCGCACCGGCGACCCCGCCTCGGAGTTGACCGACGTCGGACCGATGGTGTCCGAGGACGCGGCCCACCGGGTCGAGACGTGGGTGTCCGAGGCCGTCGCGGCGGGTGCCACGGTCGAGGTGGGCGGCGTCCGCAGCGGCGCTACCTACCCCCCGACCGTCCTCACCGGCGTGCCGGCCGGCGCCAAGGTCGTCGCCGAGGAGGTGTTCGGGCCGGTGCTGGTGGTCACCCCGGTCGCCGACGACCAGGCCGCGTTCGCGGCGGTCAACGACTCGGCGTACGGGTTGCAGGCGGGCGTGTTCACCCGGCGACTCGACGTGGCCTTCACCGCCGCGCGAATTCTCGAGGTGGGTGGCGTGATCGTCGGCGACGTGCCGTCGTACCGGGCCGACCAGATGCCGTACGGCGGGGTGAAGGGCAGCGGCGTCGGCCGGGAGGGTCTGCGCAGCGCGATGGACGACTACACCGAGCCGCGCGTCCTGGTGCTGACCGGGATCCCGCTCTAGGCCCAGGTGCCGTCGTCGCGTACGCGGGCGGGAGCACGGCCCAGCAGCAACGTGGTGAGCGCGGCGTCGATCGTGTCGCCGAGGAACCAGTCGCCGGCCTGGTCGAGGGCGAAGATCCGGCCTCGCTCGTCGACGGCGAGGATGCTGTCCTGCTGTTCGGTGCCGATCGGAAAGAGCCGTACGCCGAGCACCGCGCCGAGGTCGGCCAGCGTGTCGGCGGTATGCGCGATCATGTGTGGGCGGATGTCGAAACGGGAGATCCACACCTGCTCGCCCGGGCCGCGCCGGGCACCCACCAGGCTGGGGAACGCGGTCAGCGCCTCCACTGCAGCGGGAAAGACCTCGTGCCGATGGGTCCGGCCCGGAACGGCGGTGACATCGCGTACGCCGGCGGCGGCCATGATCTGATCGCCGATGTGCGGGCGCCACCCCGCCGCCACCAGCGCGTTCGTCACCTCCGGCGGGAAGCGGCCCGGATCGGGGTCGGGCTCGGCCGGTGCGAGCCACGTCTCGGTGTAGGCCCGCGCAGACTCCGGCAGGACGTTGGCGCGTACCAGGAACGCGGTGCACGAGTCGCAGGGCAGTTCGGCAGCGCCGCCGGCCGGGTCGCCCGGCTCACGAACCCGGAAGATCTCGAAGCGGGCGGCGTCCAACAGGGCCGCCGCCTCGGCCCGCCCCATCGGCTCGATGCCCTCGGCGGCCCGGCGGTGGTCGTACTCGTGCAGCACGTCGGAGACCACGATCAGCTCGGCGTGGCACTCGACGCCGCGGACCAGCTCGCCCGGGGGCCTCTCGTCCAGGTAGCCGCGCACGAGCGGGTGGTGGTTGAGCGTGGCGGCTCCTCGGGTGCCCTGGGCCGTCCAGATGCGACCGTCGAGGGTCAGGTGCGCCACCGTGTTCGGCGTCAGGCCTCGATGGATCTCCCGGATCAGCAGGCTCGACGCGTCGACCGTCTGCGGCGCCGTCGGCCCGCTGGGCTGACTGCGCCGGTACAGGTCCGCCACGACGGTGCTCGGCACCCGGGGCCAGGTGGTGACCTTTCCGGTGCGCTTGTCGATGACAGTGGTCGGCAGATCGCCGGGGATCGCCCGCGCTGCGCCCGACACGATCGAGGTGATGACGAAGCCCAGGTCGAACTCGTCGACCACCGGGATGCACTCGTGGCCGAGGCGCTGTGAGTCGCGTCGGGCCCAGGCGGACGCGAGCTGCTCAGCCTGCTGACGGTCGATCACACACCGAAACTACCGGACTACGCGGATCGATGGCGGCCGGTATGGTCTTGGATACCGACGGTGACGGGAGGAGTGGCGGTGAGCGAACGCGTGGACCGGGACGCCAATCGCGAGCTACGAGCCCGATTCGACGACGTGTATGGCCAGTACCAGCAGCTCAGGTCTGGTTTGGACACTCTGCGGGCGCGCCTCGCCCAGCTACGGGTGACCCGGCGCTCGGCGGACGGCCACGTCACGGCGACCGTCGGCGCGCAGGGCCAGCTGATCGAGGTCGTGCTGGCCCCGGCCATCTACCGGGACCGCGACGCCGAGGCGCTGAGCCGAAAGGTCACCGAGACGGTGCACGCCGCCGTGGCGGCCGCCACCCAGGCCACCCAGGATCTGGTCGCCGAGACCATGCCCTCCGGCTCCGGCTCGGCGGAGTTCCTGCGTACCGGTGATTTCGGCACGTTGCTCGGCCGTGCCGACGCCGTGCTCGGCCGACGCGAGGGGCCGGCATGACGGACGGTCAGCTCTGGCTCGACGCGTCCCGGGCTCGGCGCGGTGGCGCCGACCTGGCCCTGTCCGGTGAGGCGGTGACGGCCCGACGGGCGTCCGAGGGCGGCGAGATCGAGGCCGCCAGCGGTGCCCGTCCGTGGGGGCGTGACGACATCGGTGGCGCGTTCGAGCAGAGCTACCGCGGCATCGAGCAGACCGTGCTGCGCGCCTGGGCGGGCATCGGGCAGCGGCTCACCGAGCTGGGCGTCGACGTGGTCAGCGCGGTCGACGCGAGCGTGCAGACCGACCAGAGCAGCGCCGCCCGGCTCGACCGGGCCGCCGACCAGCGCTGACGGCGGGACGATCCGGATGAGCGTGCTGCCCAGCCCGATCCCGCACCCGCTGGACTACGCGCCCTGGGACGTGCCCGGCTGGATCTACGAGGCCCTCGACTGGGTGATCGGCGTGCAGTGGCCCGAGGGCAACGAACGGGCCGTCTGGGACCTCGCCGACCGGTGGTACGCGGTCGCCGCAGTCCTCGCCGGCCCGCACGCCGACGCCGCCGCAGCCGCCACCGAGGTACGCAGCGGATACGGCGGTGTCGGTGCCGTCGACGCCGCGTTCGAGGCGGCCTGGCGTGGGATCGCCGAGAGCGACGACGCGCCCCTGCCGGTGCTGCTCGCGGTCACCGCCGACCTGGGCCGCCTGGTCGAGGAGTGCGGCTGCGACATCGAGGGTGCCAAGATCGAGGTCTGGATCGAGCTGGGCATCCTGGTCGTCGAGCTGCTGTCGGTGGCCGTGGCGGCGTTGCTCACCGCAGGTGCCGCGTCGCCGGCGGCCGGCGCGGCGGTCACCGCCACCCGGCTGCTGATCCAGCAGATCTTCAAGCGCCTGATGGGCCAACTGGCGAGCAAGGCTCTGCGGCGCGGGCTCACGGAGGCTGGTGAGCGGGCAGCCAAGGAGGTCGCCAAGGGTGGCGCGCGCGGGCTCGCGAAGCGGGCCACCCGGGAAGGGCTGGAGGAGGCGGCCGAGGAGTCCGGGATCAGCCTCGCCACGCAGGCGTACCAGAACTCCACGGGCCGGGCGCACGGCGTCGACCTGACCGACCTGGGCGCGTCGGCGGTCGGCGGGCTCGCCGGGGGAGCGGTCGCGCCGCTGGCCGGCCTGGGCCGCCACATGACCGGCCGTGCGGCCCGCATCGGCGAGCACCTGGGTCGGGAGATGACCGGCGAGATGCTCGCCGAGAGCGCCGCCAGCATCGCCACCGGGCAGGGCTTGACCTCGGTGGACGATGTGGTGCGTGCCGCCGCGTCCGGCGTCACCGGATCGACGACCGCGCAGGCCGACCACGCCTTGCAGGCGCGCCTGCGCGCACAGGCCGACGCGCTGGCCGGGGCATCCCTCAGCGGCCCGCCGCTGCCGATCCCGCAGGCACCGACTCCCGAACTGGCGGGACACGGGTCGTCGCCCGCGACCCTGCCGGTTGCCGCGGCGCATGATGACAGCGCGGCGCGGGCGGTGCCCGGGTCGGATGTCGTCGGCGCTCCCGTGCCGACAGCCTCCGAGGCCGTGGGATCGGCGGGTGGCGAGCAGAGCACGAGTCCGACACTGTCGACCGTCGAGCGCGATCCGGTGCTCCCGACCGTAAACGGTGACCCCGTCCTCTCGGACGTTGCGGAACCGGGGCGTCCTGCTGGCGCGGCAGCCCTCACGCTCTCGGCGGTCTCCACGCCCGCGGCCGGCGCCATCGATGTGCTCGGCGGCGGGCCAGCCGTCGAGGCTCCTCCGTCCGGCTCGACGGGTGGTCCCGCCCCGGCTGTCTCGTCGACCGGCCTGGTCGGGGCTACCCCGCCCACTGCCTCGTCGGCTTCTCTGCCGTCGTCGGTTCCTCTGGCTCCGTCGAGCGGAGCGTCGGTGGGGGTGGCGCCTCCGGTCGGCGTGGCGGCGAGCGCTGCGGGCCTGTCCGCCGGTCCCGCCTCGACGACCACCCCCGCGGTGATGTCCCCGTTCACGCCTCCCGGGCCGGTGGTCAGCGCCCCCGACACCGGCACCGGGCACGGCGGGGTCGCGACCCAGACGGGCGGGGGCGTGCTGCTCGGTGCGCCGGAGGGCCGACACTCCGCACCCGAGCGGCCCGCGACGCGGGAGACGCCCGCGCCGGCCCGCGTACCCCGACAGAGGGCCCGAGGTCGCGCCCCGGTGCCCGTCGACGTGGTGGCGTTCGGCGATCCGGCGGTGTCGACGACCGACGTGGACGACTGGTACGCGGCCCAGTGGGTCGCCGAGGCGGAGGCCGCCGAGCGGCGGCGCTACCAGGGCCACTTCGAGTCGCAGCGGATCGGCTTCGAGAACAACCGCCGGCAGGTCGAGGCCGCCCGTCTGCGGGCACGGGCCGAAGAACACGACCGCAGGGCCGTCGAGTACGCCAACTACGCCCGACACCTGCACCAGACCGGTCACCGGCAGTGGGCCGACGGCTGGCAGCGGGCGGCGAACGACGAGACACGCGCGTACGCCCACTGGCGTGACCTGGCCAACGACGTGCTGGCAGGCGTCACGGCGCCGCCGGTCGTCGACCTGGTCGACGGATCGTTCACGCACGCCAACACCGACGTCGGCGCCCTCGCGCTCGGCGCGGTGGAGACCACCGGTCCGTCCCTGCTCACCGGCGACGACGTCCCCCCGCCGATCGACGACACCCGCCCGTACGGGCAGCCGGGCGGGCTGCGGCCACCACTCGCGCTGCACCAGGTCGACGTCGAACGGCAGATGCCCCGCGAGCGCGACGGCACTGTCCGACGTACCGCCGATCCGCGCCAGGGCGGCTGGTTCCGCCTGTTGAACGACGGCGGCCCGCAGGCCGACGCCACCCGGGGCATCAACTGTCTGGACTGCACTCTGTCGCTGTTCGAGACCTGGGTGCACGGGCGACCTCGGGTGTCCGCGCCGCGCACCTTCGACGGCTACCTGGACGGTGACATCCGACGACCGATCCGCGGCGAGGCGGGCGGCCCGGGCCGGGTGGAGGACGTCACCGGTGGTCGCTTCCAACGCGTACTCGCCCCCGGTCAACGACCAGACCCGACGCAGGCGCGGCAGGGGTATGCCAACCTGCACGACCAACTGCTGCTGGGCGGCCACGGCAGCTACGCGTTCCTGATCACCGAGTGGGCCGGCGGCGGCTCGCACGCCTGGGTGGCGCTCAACCAGAACGGCACGGTGCTCTACGTCGACCCGCAGACCGGGCTGGTGCGCGACCGGCCGCTGTATCCCGACGTGGTGGGCATCGACGCGTTGGTGCTGAGCGGAGACGGCCGGCCGATGCCGCTCGGCGGGCTGCCGCGGGGCCGCTTCAGTGAGCGCCCCGACCTGCCGACCCATCCACCCGGGTACGACGACGGCGGCCACGGTGACCCGTACGTCAACCGCATGTACCTGTTGCTGGACGGCCCGGGCTCGACGCCGGACGCTGTGCCGTCCCCGTCGGACGGTCGGCCGGCGACAGGCCGTGATCCGAGCCGGGTGCTCGCGCAGAGCGGCAGTCTGGATGAGGTCTTCTCGGCTGGGATGAGTCCCGTCGACTTCGCGAGGGCGGTCGACCCGTCGAGCCTCCGGCGGCTGGTGCCCAGCCTCGACGACGCAGCAGCGCAGGACGTGTCGCGGTTGTTCGCCGACGCTCGTGTCCACGACATGCTGGACGCTGCCCTGCGAGAGCCGCCCCAGAATGAGCCGAAGCTGGCCGAGGCGTTGGCCCGGCAGCTGGCGCAGGCACCGGATCTGGCGCGGGTGATTCTGGGGACCCCCGAGTTGGCGGCGTCACTGACGGCCCGCCCGCTGACGCTGCACCACCTGGCGAGTCACCAACAAGCCATCGACGCCCTTGCCGAGCTGCTCGATGACATCAATGCGCGGGGAGCAGCGGGACCGGACACGGAGCCTGGTCCGGCGTTGTCTCAACCGGAACCCACACCTCTCACCGTCGATCAGTTGCGGATCAGCGCCAGCTTGCAGATGCGGCGGGGACCTGTGGCCCAACCAGGTTTCGACAGGCGCCGGATCGACGATCCCGACTATCGAAGAAGCTATCTCAACGATCTATATGCGGCAGCAGTCAGCGCCCAGGCCGACCTGAATCGCCTCGCGACGTCTCTGTCTGTTGTAGATGGTCGTTCCGTGGGTAACCCAGGTTGGCGCTCCCAGCCCAAGGATCGACGGCGAGCCGAGGACAAGGTGAACAGCCGGCAAGGCGACGCGTCGACGCTGCTGGACCTAGCGGCCGCAAAGGTTGAGTTCAGCTCTCTCGATGACCTTTATGCTGCGCTTGCTCGGATCAAGGAGAGCCCGGGCGTCGTGATCGTCCGGTGCGACGACCGTTTCATCACTCCGATGAGTAGTGGCTACCGTGACGTGCAGCTTGTCCTGCGAACGCGAAATGGGCACCTGGCGGAGTTCCGTCTGCACCTGGCAGCACTTGACGCGGTGGCGGTCTGGGAGCATGCGCTGTATGAGGTACGCCGCGACATCGATGCCCTGGCCCGCCTTGAGGGCCGAGATTTGACAGGGCGCGAAGCGGCGATCGCGGATGGGATTCTCCGACGCGAGCAGCAGTTGTTCTGGGAAGCCCTTCAATCGACCCGTGAAGGTAAGTTCTAGTGGTGCAAATGCCCGGTCTAATGCTTCCGTCCTACTACCTCTATCACCAGTCTCCCGTCAAGATCGTGAAGACACCCGATGGTGGGGCCCGGGTGTGGCGAGTGGCCATCGACACGGGGGGATGGCAGGTGAAGAGCGAACTCTTCACAGAGATCGTCTTCGCCGTGGGCGGAGACATTTTCCGGTGTTCGGAGGCGGATTTCGTTCAGGAGGTAGAGGCGTTCCGTGCCCACTACCTTGAGGGCGACGGGCCAATCTTCGCGCTGTACGAGACGGTGCGATCGATTGAGGATCTGGCAGCCGCTGAGGGGCGTCACCTGACGCCGCGTGAGCAGGCTCTGATCCGGGGGATTCGACAGCGCACCTTCGTGATGTTCGAGGAGCAACTCCGTGCAGCCGGCGATCCGGGTGCCGATCCCGATTTGGCTACCGGCTAATTGAGATCATCACGCGCGGGCGTGGGCCCACTCGTCGAAGTGCTGCCGGCCCTTCTGCCACCGGGTCCCGCTGACCAACGCAGACGACCGAGCGGGTTCCCGGTTGCTGGTGTAGGCGGGTATCGACAAGAGTCGCCGCATGGCTGATTCAGGTGCCGAGGCGACGACCTCCGACGGCGAACCCACGCGGACCTTCGGTTGGTCGTACCTGTTCGTCCATCCGGACGACGACCCGCGCTCGGACGGCAACTTCGCCGACGAGCGGAGCGTTCTGGTCGAGTATCTGCGCGACCAGCGCCTCACGTTCGAGCTCAAGTGCGACGGGTTGAACGCTGAGCAGTTGGCCCGGCGGGCGGTGCCACCGTCGACGATGTCGCTGCTCGGGCTGATTCGTCACCTGGCGGAGGTGGAGCGCGGCTGGTTCCGCAGGACGATGGCCGGCCAGACCGCGCCCCCGCTGTACTGCTCCGATGACGATCCGGACGGCGACTTCGACGGCGCGGTCGCCGATTCCGCTGTGGTCGCCGAGGCGTACCGGGCCTGGCGTGCGGAGGTGACGTTCTCCGAACAGTTCGTCAGCGAGGCTGCGGATCTCGACGTGCGGGGGCGGCAACGCGACGGCAACGTCATCGTGCTGCGCAGGCTGTTGGTGCACATGATCGAGGAGTACGCGCGGCACAATGGCCACGCCGATCTCCTACGCGAGCGTATCGACGGAAGGGTGGGTCAGTGATAACCAAAGGGTTCGACGTCCGGTTGACGCGGGCGCAGGAGCGCTACGAGCAGGCCGTCTTCGGTGGTGACGCCACGTCGTTGGACGAGGCCGAGCGGGATCTCGTCGCGTTGGAGGCGGACACTGCCCTGGCCCGTGGGCGGCTGTTGCACGCCCGTTTCCTCGGGACCGGTGTGGAGGACGCGGCCGAACTGCCGTTCTTCGAGCGGGCGGCGCAGCTCTTCCGCGAGCTGGGTGACGCCCGTGGCGAGGGTGAGGCGCTGTTCTGGGTGGGCGCGGTCCACCAGGTGATCCGGCAGGACCAGGCCCCCGCCGACCCGGCCTTCGCCCGGGCGCGCGAGCTGGCGACCGAGGCGGGGGACGAGCTGACCCTGTCGTACGTGTTGCGGCACCTCTGCTTCGGCGAGCAGGCCGCCGGCCGGGTCGAGGCGGCGCGGGAGTTGCTGGAGGAGTCGA
Source organism: Micromonospora sp. NPDC005172 (assembly GCF_040608555.1). Lineage (NCBI taxonomy): Bacteria > Bacillati > Actinomycetota > Actinomycetes > Micromonosporales > Micromonosporaceae > Micromonospora > Micromonospora sp. NPDC005172. Next base: position 28,009 of record NZ_JBEXIL010000053.1, on the reverse strand, counting down.
CGCGGCTGCGCCGGAGGTTGAGCTTCACTCCGGGAGTGGCGGCGAACCTGATCGGGCTGGCGGACCTGGCGGCGAGCGACGGCGACCGGGACGCCGCCCGTGGCCTGCTCGACGAGGCCGCGTCACTGGCCACCAGCAGCGGCGCGCACGGTATCGCCCGTTGGATCGACGAGGCCCGCGACGAGCTGAAACTCGCCTGATGGCGGTTGGGCGAGCGGGTCCCGGAGCGTAACGCTCGACTGCGGGCGCTCCCTTTTGTTCGGCCGTGCCCATTAACACCGTTCCATGGCGAGATCCACTACTGGCAGTAGCAGGTCTGTTTTCTGGGCGTGGGTGATCAGCCTCCTGTTCGGCCTCGCGATCGGTATCCCTTCGTTCGGCCCGAAGGGAGGGGTGGCGTTCGGTGTCGCCATGGCCGTCTTCGTCGGTGTCGCGTGCGGTGCTCCCTGGAGGCGAGTCGACGGCGGCACCGACGAGGAGTCTGTCGGGGCGTCGACTCCGGCCGGAGACGGCGACGCGAGCCGGTCCTCCCGTTAGGGCAGCTCGGAGACGAGGTGACCGGTATGCCGTCGCCGAGCATGATCGGCTCGACATCGCCGAGGTCGGGGTGTCCGGGGTTCGGAATACCGCGACATCGCCGAGGTCGGGTGAATCACAGGTGGCGCTGACACGAGCTCCGCTTTCGGTCGCGGAGGCGGTGGCCGTACAGGAGGAGTTGCGGCCGCTGGTCGACCTGGTCGGGCCCGGTCCGCTCGCGCCGGAGACGGTGGCCGGCCTGGATGTGGCGTACGCCGATAGCGGTGACCTTCTCGCGGCGGCCGTGACCGTGCTGGACGCCCGGACGCTGGCCGTGGTGGATACGGCGGTCAGCGTCGGCCGGCCGGCGTTCCCCTACGTGCCGGGGTTGTTCGCCTTCCGCGAGGTGCCGGCGCTGCTTGCCGCCCTGAACACGTTGGCGACAATCCCGGACCTGCTGGTCTGTGACGGGCACGGGGTGGCGCATCCGCGCCGGTTCGGGCTGGCCTGTCACCTCGGGGTGGTCACCGGGCTGCCCGCGATCGGGGTGGGCAAGACGCCGCTGGTCGGCGAGTGGGACGCCCCGGCCGCCGAGCGGGGTGCCTGGTCGGCGCTGCGTGACGGGGGTGAGGTGGTCGGCCGGGTGCTGCGTACCCAGGACGGGGTCAAGCCGGTGTTCGTCAGCGTCGGGCACCGGATGAGTCTGGAGAACGCCACTGCCCGGGTGCTCGCACTGACGCCGCGCTATCGGCTCCCCGAGACGACGCGGACCGCCGACCGGCTCTGCCGGGACGCTCTCGCCCGGGCCGGACGCGGCAGCGGAGGCGGGTCGTAAACCGTAACGCCGCACACATGCGGGGCGCTCTATGACAGGTGGCAAGGGTGGCCCGGTAGTAGCCTGACCGGCGGACCCCGTCCGGGGAGAAACGGTGAGGTGATCATGACGCTGCGTCGACGTGCCGCACGGCTCGCGACGGTCTGCGGTCTGCTGGTCGGCCTGGTGATGCTCGGTGCGTCACCCGCGCTGGCCGACGAGGACTCGGTCCGTGTGGGTGCGGCCAGCAGCTTCGCCGCCGGAGGTTCTCCCCAGGGTGTGAACGTCGCGGTGCATAAGCGTTCGGGGGGATGCGTCCTGCTGCGCACGGCGCTGGGTCTGCGCCTCGATGGTCTCCAGCCGGATCAGGTGGCGGTGCAGGTCAACACGGGCGGGCACTGGCTGCCGGTGAGCGTCTCCGGTGGTGGCGGCACCGTGACGACCGGGCAGACCTCGCCGGCCAAGCCGACGTTGTGCAAGGGCAAGAGCATCACGGTGCGGTACCGGGTGGCGTTCGCCGCCGGTGCGCCGGGTGGTCGGCTCTACGTGACCGGTGCGGGTCTCACCGCGACCGGCCAGCAGTTGGGGCATGGTGCCGATACGGCGAAGGTCTCCGGACGGGTCTTCCCGTCGCCCACCCCGACGCCGTCGAAGAAGCCCACTCCGAGCCCCACGCCGACCGAGGTCGCGGCAGCGGGCGAGGTGGTGGACCCGGCCGCGTTGGGTCCGGCCTCCGTCGCGCCCTCCACGACGGCCGTGGCCGCCGAGTCCGGCGGTGGTTCGCCGATCATGTTCGTCGGCATCGGGCTGGTGGCGATCGGTCTGCTGCTGATCGTGCTGCTGGTCCGCCGCTTCCGGCAGGACCGCACGCCGGCCGACGAGCAGGGTCCGCTGCCGGGCAACCCCGGTGGCACCACCTACCGCGCCGGCGGTGGGTCGCCGGCCGTGCCCGGTCACCCCGGCCCGGTGTACGGCCAGCAGCCGCCGACGGTGCCCGTTCCCCGGCCCGCCCCCGGCGGCGTCTACGGAGCGCGACCCGCCACGCCTTCGCCGGACGCCACTCAGTTGCTGCCGGGTGCCCCCGGTGCTCCGGGTGCTCGCCCGGGGCCCGACGACCCCGACGGCGGCGATCACACCGTGTTCATGCCCCGGCTCCCCGGCTGAGCGGGGCGGGGCCCGGCCGCTCCGATACGCTCAGGTTCGTTGGAAACCTGCGGCCAAGGAGCGGAACTAGTGTCTGATCTGTCCCAGATCGTCAAGGCGTACGACGTCCGAGGGACGGTGCCGGACCAGTGGGACGAAAGGGCCGCCGAGGCACTCGGGGCTGCCTTCACCCAGCTGCTCAACGCCACTGACGAGCCTGGCGACGCCGTTGTCGTCGGTTACGACATGCGGGCCAGCTCGCCCGGCCTGGCGTCCGCCTTCGCCGCCGGGGTACGCGCCGAGGGGCGCTCGGTGATCGAGATCGGGCTCGCCTCCACCGACCTGCTCTACTTCGCCTCCGGCTCGCTCGGCCTGCCCGGAGCGATGTTCACGGCGAGTCACAACCCGGCGCAGTACAACGGCATCAAGATGTGCCGGTCCGGCGCCCGGCCCATCGGCCAGGACAGCGGGTTGGTCGAGATCCGCGATCGGGCGCAGGCGATGCTGGACTCGGGGACGTCGCGCCCGGCGGGCGAGCCGACCCGGCCGGCCGAGCGGCGCGATCTGCTCCCCGACTACGCCTCGTACCTGCGCAAGCTGGTCGACCTCTCCGGCATCCGGCCGCTGAAGGTGGTGGTCGACGCCGGTAACGGGATGGGCGGCTTCACCGTCCCCACCGTCCTCGGCGAGACCGCCCTGTCGGCCCTGCCGCTGGAGATCGTGCCGCTCTACTTCGAGCTGGACGGCACTTTCCCCAACCACGAGGCGAACCCGCTGGACCCGGCGAACCTGGTCGACCTTCAGCGTGCGGTGGTCGAGCACGGCGCCGACATCGGTCTGGCCTTCGACGGCGACGCCGACCGGTGCTTCGTGGTCGACGAGCGCGGTGAGCCGGTCTCGCCGTCGGCGATCACCGCGCTGGTGGCGGCACGGGAGCTGGCCAAGCACCCGGGCTCCACGGTGATCCACGGTCTGATCACCTCCAGCGCCGTCGCGGAGATCATCCGTGAGCACGGTGGGGAGCCGGTGGTCGCCCGGGTCGGGCACTCCTTCATCAAGGCCGAGATGGCCCGCACCAACGCCGTCTTCGGCGGGGAGCACTCCGCCCACTACTACTTCCGGGACTTCTGGTTCGCCGACACCGGGATGCTCGCCGCGATGCACACGCTCGCCGCCCTGGGCGAGCAGTCGTTGCCGCTGTCCGTGCTGGCCGGCGAGTACGAGCGCTACGTCGCCTCCGGCGAGATCAACTCGACGGTCGCCGACCAGGCTGCGGCGGTGGCCGACGTGCGGGCGGCGTACCCGGACGCGACGGCCGACGAGATGGACGGGCTGACGCTGCGCTTCCCCGACGGCGCCTGGTTCAACCTGCGCGCTTCCAACACCGAGCCGCTGCTGCGGCTCAACGTGGAGGCACCCACCCGCGAGCGGATGGTCTCGCTCCGGGACGAGGTGCTCGACCGCGTTCGCCGATAAGATCGCCTGCGCCGGTCGGCACCGCCGCCGGTGACCCCGCACTCGTGGAAGGAGCCGTGCCATGGCCCTGGATCCGCAGTTGCTCGAGATTCTCGCCTGCCCGGACACGCACCACGCCCCGCTCACGTACGACGCGGAGGCGCAGACGTTGACTTGCACGGAGTGCGGCCGGATCTTCGAGGTCCGCGACGACGTGCCGGTGCTGCTGCTGGACGAGGCCCGCGGCGGCCCTGGGCAGCAGTCATGATCGACGGTACGGCCGGGGTCAGCGGGCGACGCGACGCCGACGAGGCCCTGCTCGACAACCCGAACGCGCTGGCCGAGCACGATCCGGGCGACATGCTGCGGCACACCGCCTCGGGTGGCGCCCAGGTACGCGAGAGCGCCGCCCTGGCCGCCGAGGCGAACCTCGCGGTGCTCGCCGACGACGGGCGGCCGCGCGCCGTGGTCATCGCCGGTATCGGCACCGCCGGGCGTACCGGTGACGTGCTGGCCACGGTCGCCGGACCGCGCTGCCCGGTCCCGATCATCGGGCACCGCAGCGCGGGCGTACCCGGTTGGGTGGGTGCCGCCGACGTGGTGATCGCGGTGAGCGCGTCCGGTCGGAGCCCGGAGGCGCTCGGCGCCGCCGAGGCCGCGCACCGTCGCGGTGCCCGGCTGGTCGCCGTGGGCGCACCGGACTCGCAGTTGCAGTCGGTGGCCGAGCGGGCCCGCGCGCCGTTCATTCCGGTGCCCCGACGGGCGCCGGCCCGGGCCAGCCTCTGGGCGCTCACCGTGCCGGTCCTGCTGGCCGCCCGGTCGCTCGGCCTGGTGAAGGTCAACGAGGCGGACCTGGCGGAGACGGCGGCCCGGCTCGACGCGGACGCCGACCGCTGCCGCTCCGCCGCCGAGTCGTTCGTCAACCCGGCCAAGTCCCTGGCGCTGGGCCTGGCCGGCTCGATCCCGATCGTGTGGGGTTCGTCGCCGCTGGCCACCGTTGCGGCTCGTCGCTTCGGCGACACCCTCTCCGCCAACGCCCGCTACCCGGTGGTCACCGGTGCGCTGGGCGAGGCCGGGCGGGGACGGGTCGGGCTGCTGGACGGCGTCTTCGGTGGCCTGGCCGAGGGGGAGCGGGACATTTTCGCCGACCCGTCGGAGGACGACGGCGAGGGCACCCGGCTGCGGCTGGTGCTGCTGCGCGACGGCGGGCTCAACGCCGAGGACGACACCGACGAGCCACTCGCCGTCGAGGAGCGCCGCGCGGACGCGGTGCAGACCCTCGCCGAGCGCCGTGGCGTGCGGTGCGACGTGGTGACCGCCGAGGGCGGCTCGGCTCTGGAGCGGTTGGCCTCGCTGATCGCCGTACCGGATTTCGCCTCGATCTATCTTGCTCTGGCACATGGGTTGGACCCGATGGCCGTACCGGCCATCACCGAGATGAAGGAGCTGTCGAACCAGTGAACGAAAGCAGGGGGCGGCGCGGCACGAACGTCACCACGACGCGAAGCGGAGTGGTGGCGTGAGCGCGAACGGCGGGACGAAGGCGATCGTCGCCGCCCTGCTGGCCAATGTCGGCATCGCCGTCACCAAGTTCATCGCGTTCCTGCTCTCCGGGTCCTCGTCGATGCTGGCCGAGGCGGTCCACTCGGTCGCCGACTCCGGCAACCAGGGTCTGCTGCTGCTCGGCGGCAAGCGGGCCAAGCGCGCGGCCACGCCGGAACACCCCTTCGGGTACGGCCGGGAGCGCTACATCTACGCGTTCATCGTGTCGATCGTGCTGTTCAGCATCGGCGGACTGTTCGCCCTCTACGAGGCGTACCACAAGTGGTCGCACGCGGAGGGCATCACCGAGTGGCAGTGGCTTCCGGTGGCGGTGCTGCTGGCGGCGATCGCCATGGAGTCGTTCTCCTTCCGGACGGCGATCAAGGAGGCCAACCACATCCGGGGCAAGCAGTCCTGGGTGCGTTTCATCCGGCGGGCCAAGGCGCCGGAGCTGCCGGTGGTGCTGCTGGAGGACTTCGGGGCCCTGATCGGTCTGGTCTTCGCGCTCTTCGGCGTCGGCATGACGCTGATCACCGGCAACGGCCGGTGGGACGCCGCCGGCACCGCGATGATCGGCGTCCTGCTGGTGGTCATCGCCATCGTGCTGGCCATCGAGACCAAGAGCCTGCTCCTCGGTGAGGGTGCCGAGCAGCAGGACCTCGCCGCCATCGAGCGGGCCATCACCGAGGGCCCCGAGGTGGAGCGGATCATCCACATGAAGACGCTCTACCTGGGCCCGGAAGAGCTGATGGTGGCCGCGAAGATCGGCGTACCGGCCTGCGAGAGCGCCGAGGCCCTGGCCCGCGGCATCAACGCCGTGGAGGCGCGTATCCGTACCGCCGTGCCGATCGCCCGGGTGATCTACCTTGAGCCGGACATCTACAGCGTCGCCGCCGCCAAGGCGGGCACCGGCGCCGCCGCCGACACCGCCGTACCGCAGCCGGAGGACGCGGCGGGCGAGGCGGTCGGGCGGCCCGGGGTCTGAGACGGTGGAACCGCTGTACGGACCGATCCGGGACTACGCCTGGGGGTCCCGCTCCGCCATCGCGCTGTTGCAGGGGCGGCCGGTGCCCAGCGCCGGACCGGAGGCAGAGCTGTGGTTGGGTGCCCACCCGGGCGCGCCGGCGAGCGTGGAGCGCGCCGGAGCCCGGGTGAGCCTCTGTGACCTGGTACACGACGAGCCGGGGCAGTGGCTGGGGCAACGGGTGACCGACCGGTTCGGCACCCGGCTGCCGTTCCTGCTCAAGGTTCTCGCCGCCGACGCGCCGCTGAGCCTGCAGGCACACCCGGACGCCGAACAGGCCCGGGCGGGGTTCGCCGCCGAGGCGGATCTCCCTCCGGGGGAGCGCAACTACTCGGACCCGCACCACAAGCCGGAGTTGCTGGTCGCGCTCACCCCGTTCGAGGCGCTGTGCGGGTTCCGCGATCCGGTGGAGTCGGCTGAGGCGCTCGCCGCGTTCGGCGTACCCGAGTTGGCGCCGGTGGTGGACGCGCTGCGGACCGGACCGGCTGGCCTGCGCACGGCGGTGGCGACGCTGCTCGGCTGGCCGGTCGCCGAGCGCGACGGGCTGCTGCGTGCCGTCCTCTCGTCGGCTGCCGACAGCCCGGACGCCGAGTTGGCCCACCGGCTGGCGAAGGCGTATCCGGGCGACCCGGGCGTGCTGGTGGCCCTGCTGCTGCACCACCTGCGACTGGTGCCGGGCGAGGGGATCTGGATGCCCGCCGGCAACCTGCACGCGTACCTGAGCGGCTGCGGCGTCGAGATCATGGCGGCCAGCGACAACGTGCTGCGCGGTGGCCTCACCCCCAAGCGGGTCGACGTGGACGAGTTGTTGCGGGTGCTGCGCTTCGAGGTGCTCGACGAACCGGTCCGTGCCGCCCGACACGTCGGCCCGGGGGTGGACTGCTGGGCGGTGCCGGTGGACGACTTCGCGCTGCACCGGGTGCGGGTCGGCGCTGCCGTGCCGGAGGCCACCCTGGCGCTGCCCGGCCCCCGGGTCGTGCTGTGCGGCGCGGGCTCGGTGACGGTCGACGACGGGGCGGGTGCCCTGACGCTGACGTCCGGCCAGGCGGCGATCGGCACGGCGGCCGGCGAGTTGCTGCGGATCACGGGTGACGGTGAGGCGTACGTGGCGACGTCGGGCCTGCGCTGACCCGACACAAGTCCGACTTTCCCGGAATAGCTTGACTCAGCTTTGGCCGAGTGTGACTCTATGAGTACGCAGCGTTATCGCGACGACGGTCCGGCAACGTGCGGGGAACCAAACCGGGGGGATGCGCGGGGCGGGCGGAGGCGGGCAGCAGGTCTGTCCACCACCGACCGCCCCGTGCGCTGTCCGCTGCCCGTCCCCCGGCGGCCCTCGTCGGCGCGCGTAAGGTGGAGGATCGGCGTAGACATCGTTCGACAGGAGCTTTCATGACCAGCACCCTCCCGGCGGCCGCCAGCGGCACGCCGTCCGAGGCTCGGCCGAGCACGCTCGCCGAGGGCGACTTCAAGGTGGCGGATCTGTCGCTCGCCGAGTTCGGGCGCAAGGAGATCCAGCTCGCCGAGCACGAGATGCCCGGCCTGATGGCGATCCGGCGGGAGTTCGCCGACGCGCAGCCGCTCGCCGGCGCGCGGATCACCGGCTCGCTGCACATGACCATCCAGACCGCCGTCCTGATCGAGACGCTGGTCGCCCTCGGCGCACAGGTCCGCTGGGCGTCCTGCAACATCTTCTCCACCCAGGACCACGCCGCCGCCGCGATCGTCGTCGGCTCGGACGGCACCCCCGACGCCCCCGCCGGGGTCCCCGTCTACGCCTGGAAGGGCGAGACGCTGCCCGAGTACTGGTGGTGCACCGAGCAGGTGCTCCTCTGGCCGGACGGGCAGGGCCCCAACATGATCCTCGACGACGGCGGTGACGCCACCCTGCTCGTGCACAAGGGCGCCGAGTTCGAGAAGGCCGGCGTCGTGCCGCCGGTCGAGTCCGCCGACTCCGAGGAGTACGCGGTCATCCTCGAACTGCTGCACCGCTCGCTGGGCGAGGACGGCCAGCGTTGGGCCCGGGTCGCCGCCGGCATCAAGGGCGTGACCGAGGAGACCACCACCGGCGTGCACCGCCTCTACGAGATGCACCGCGCCGGCACGCTGCTCTTTCCGGCCATCAACGTCAACGACTCGGTCACCAAGAGCAAGTTCGACAACAAGTACGGCTGCCGGCACTCCCTGATCGACGGCATCAACCGCGCCACCGACGTGCTGATCGGCGGCAAGATGGCGGTCGTCATGGGCTACGGCGACGTGGGCAAGGGCTGCGCCGAGTCGCTGCGTGGCCAGGGTGCCCGGGTCGTGGTGACCGAGGTCGACCCGATCTGCGCCCTCCAGGCGGCGATGGACGGTTACCAGGTCGCCACCCTGGACGACGTTGTCGAGCAGGCGGACATCTTCATCACCGCCACCGGCTGCTTCGACGTCATCACCAACGAGCACATGGCCCGGATGAAGCACCAGGCCATCGTCGGCAACATCGGCCACTTCGACAACGAGATCGACATGGCCGGCCTGGCCAAGCGCTCCGACGTGGAGCGGATCAACATCAAGCCGCAGGTCGACCTGTGGCGGTTCGCCGACGGGCACGCCATCATCGTGCTGTCCGAGGGGCGTCTGCTGAACCTGGGCAACGCCACCGGGCACCCGAGCTTCGTCATGTCGAACTCGTTCGCCAACCAGACGATCGCCCAGATCGAGCTGTTCACCAAGACCGAGGAGTACCCGGTCGGCGTCTACGTGCTGCCCAAGCACCTGGACGAGAAGGTCGCCCGCCTGCACCTGGGCGCGCTCGGCGCGAAGCTGAGCACGCTCACCAAGGAGCAGGCCGCGTACCTGGGCGTCTCCCAGGAGGGCCCGTTCAAGCCGGACCACTACCGCTACTGATCGACGTCACCGAACCGGGTCGGCTGCACAAAGCCGGCCCGGTTCGTCGTACCCGCAGCCCCTACCCTCCGCGATCTTGCAGTTTCTGTTGTGGATTTGCGGCGCTTGCCCCGCTGTGTCGCCACAGAAAGTGCAAGATCGCGGGGGTGTGGGGTGGGGCCGGGGTGCGGGGGGTGCGGGGGTGGGGGTTAGCGGGGGCGGCGGCGGGTGGGGCGGAGCCAGGTCCAGGCGCACCAGGCGAGCCAGCCCAGTGACACGACGGTGGCAAGTGCTCGCTGGCGCAGGGCGCTGAGCAGCATCACCACGGCCAGCACCGCCAGCCACGGCAGGAAGGCTTTCACGACGGGGATCCTCGCACGGCCGGTCGATGAACGGCGTACGACGGGGCGTCGAAGGCCAGGTCACGGGAAGAGTGAGCTTGCCATGAACAACTTGACGAGGCCCCTGAACTGGAGGAAGGTATGGCTGCCCTAAGTTAGCTGAGGCGTGCCTAATGAACACGGAGCTCGGATGTTCGCCACCTACCTGATCGGCCTGCGGGAAGGCCTGGAAGCGACCCTGGTGGTCAGCATCCTGGTCGCCTTCCTGGTGAAGTCGCAGCGCCGGGACCGGTTGCCCCAGGTGTGGGCGGGCGTCGCCCTGGCCGTGGTGCTCTCCGTGCTGTTCGGCTGGCTCATCGAGTACACCTCGACCTCGCTGCTGGCCCGATCCGAGGATCGTGAGCTGTTCGAGGCGATCACCTCCGTCGCCGCAGTGGTGTTCGTCACCTGGATGATCTTCTGGATGCGCAAGGCGGCCCGCACCATCGCGGGTGAGCTGCGCGGCAAGCTGACCGAGGCGCTGGCCGTCGGGTCGCTCGCCGTCGCCGGGATGGCCTTCCTCGCGGTGATCCGGGAGGGCCTGGAGACCGCGCTGATCTTCTACTCCGCCGCACAGGGCGCGGCTGGGGACAGCGGGCCGCTGCTCGCCCTGGTCGGCGGCATCGTCACCGCCATCGTGCTCGGCGTGCTGCTCTACGCCAGCGCCCTGCGGATCAACCTCAGCAAGTTCTTCACCTGGACCGGCGCGCTGCTGATCCTGGTCGCCGCCGGCATCCTCAAGTACGGCGTCCACGACTTCCAGGAGGCCGGTGTCCTGCCCGGCCTCGGCGACCTCGCCTTCGACATCACAGGCGTGCTCGACCCGACCACCTGGTACGCGGCGCTGCTGGCCGGCATGTTCAACGTGACCCCCGCGCCCACCGTGCTCGAGACGATCGCCTGGATCGGGTACGCCGTTCCGGTCCTGGTGATCTTCCTGCGCCCGACCCGCCGTACCCCCGCGCCGGGCGCAACCACCGCGAAGCCTTCCGCGCCGGTACCGGCCGCAGCTTCGCCGTCCACCACCACCGTCACGGAGCGCGGGGCCGACACCGGCACCGAGGCCGAGGCCGAGGCGGCATCCGCGCCGCAGCGTGCCTGACCCCCACGAGGAGAAACAGCTCAGATGCGTACCACCCGATTCTTCGCGCTGGCCGCTGCCGGTGTGTTGGCGACGACCGGCATCGCCGCCTGCTCCAAGGACGACTCCGGTAAGTCGGACGCGGCGGGCGGCCCGATCGTGGTCAAGGCCACCGACACGGCCTGCGACGTCGCCACGACCGACCTCGGCGCCGGCACCGCCACCTTCAAGATCACCAACTCGGGCGCGAAGGTGACCGAGTTCTACGTGTACGCCTCCGGCGACCGGGTGATGGGTGAGGTGGAGAACATCGCCCCCGGGCTGAGCCGCGAGCTGCACGTCGAGTTGCCGGCCGGCACGTACGAGACGGCCTGCAAGCCGGGCATGAGCGGCAAGGGCATCCGGGGGGCGCTCAAGGTCAGCGGGTCCGCGCAGCCGCTGACCGCCGACGCGGCCCTGGCCGGCGCCACCGACAACTACCAGCGCTACGTCAAGAGCCAGACCTCCGCGCTGCTGGAGAAGACCGAGGAGTTCGTCGCCGCCGTGAAGGCCGGCGACGTGGCGAAGGCCAAGGGCCTCTACCCGGTCGCCCGCACCTACTGGGAGCGGATCGAGCCGGTGGCCGAGATCTTCGGCGACCTCGACCCCAAGATCGACGGCCGCGAGGAGGTCATCGAGGAGGGGATGGAGTTCACCGGCTTCCACCGGATCGAGAAGGACCTCTGGCAGTCCGGCGACATCAGCAAGGACGGTCCGATCGCCGACCGGCTGCTGGTCGACGTCAAGGAGATCGTGGCGAAGGCCAACGCCGAGAAGCTCTCGCCGCTCCAGCTCGCCAACGGCGCGAAGGAGCTGCTCGACGAGGTCGCCAGCGGCAAGATCACCGGCGAGGAGGACCGCTACTCGCACACCGACCTGTGGGACTTCGCCGCCAACCTGGAAGGTTCCAAGGCGGCGCTGTCCGCCCTGCGGCCCGCGCTCGAGCAGCGTTCGCCGGAGCTGGTCAAGCAGCTCGACACCGAGTTCGCGAACGTCGAGGCGCAGCTCGGCAAGCACCGCGACGGCGACGGGTGGAAGCTGCACACCGCGTTGAGCAAGGCCGAGCTCAAGGAGCTCTCGGACGGCATCAACGCGCTCGCCGAGCCGATCAGCAAGGTCGCCGCAGTCGTCGCCAAGTGACCGGGACGCAGGGGGAGTCGAGTCGATGAGCGTACGCAGGTTGACCCGTCGGCGGGCTATCACGCTCGCCGGCGCGGGGGTGGCCGGAGTCGCCGGGGTGGCCGCTGGCGCGGGTGCGCTCGTCGGCGACTCCCGTGGCCCGGCGGCAGCCAGTGACCATCCGGCGGGCGCGGTGCCGTTCTTCGGCGAGCACCAGGCCGGCATCGTCACCCCGGCCCAGGACCGGCTGCACTTCGTCGCCTTCGACGTCATCACGAAGGACCGGGCCCGCCTGGCCGGGATGCTCGAGGAGTGGACGGCCGCCGCCGCCCGGATGACGGCCGGCCGTGACGCCGGTGTCCTCGGGGCGGTCGGCGGGATGCCGGAAGCCCCGCCGGACGACACCGGCGAGGCCCTCGGACTCCCGCCGTCGCAGCTCACCCTGACGATCGGCTTCGGTCCGACGCTGTTCCGCGATGCCGACGGGCGGGACCGGTTCGGGATCGCCGACCGCCGCCCGGCCGCCCTCGCGGAGCTGCCCAGGTTCCCCGGCGACGCGTTGCAGGCTCCGATCTCCGGCGGCGACCTGTGCGTGCAGGCGTGCTCCAACGACCCCCAGGTGGCGGTGCACGCGATCCGCAACCTGGCACGGATCGGCATGGGGGTGGTCAGCGTCCGCTGGTCGCAACTCGGCTTCGGCCGTACCTCGTCGACCTCCCGCGACCAGGCGACCGCCCGCAACCTGTTCGGCTTCAAGGACGGCACGGCCAACCTCAAGGCCGAGGAGACCGATCTGCTCCGCGACCAACTGTGGGTGCAGCCCGGCGACGGGCCGGACTGGATGACGGGCGGGTCGTACCTGGTCACCCGGAAGATCCGGATGATCGTGGAGACCTGGGACCGGACCCCGCTGGCCGAGCAGGAGGAGATCGTCGGTCGGACCAAGGGCAGCGGCGCCCCGCTCGGGCGCAGCAAGGAGTTCGACGAGCCGGACTTCGCGGCACGCGGTGACGACGGCAAGCCGCTGATCGCCGAGCACGCCCACGTCGCCCTGGCCCATCCGAGCCGCAACAACGGCGCGCACCTGCTGCGCCGTGGCTACAACTTCGTCGACGGTTCGGACGGTCTCGGTCGGCTCGACGCCGGTCTCTTCTTCATCGCCTACCAGCGGGACCCGCGCCGGCAGTTCGTGCCGATCCAGACCCAGTTGGCCCGCCACGACGTGATGAACGAGTACCTGCGGCACGTCTCCAGCGGCCTGTTCGCGTGCCCGCCCGGTGTACGCGACGGTGGCGACCACTGGGGCCGGGCGCTCTTCGGCTGACCGGCGGCGCAACCCGTCCGAGCTGTGGTGGCGGCGGACCGCGTCGAGGGGGGATCATGAGGCTGTCCGTGCCGGGTGACGCCGGTCCCACCGATCTGAACGGGGATGCAATATTAATCCCATGAGAGCCCGGGTACTGGTGGTCGACGACGACCCCGCACTCGCCGAGATGCTCGGTATCGTGCTGCGCAGTGAGGGTTTCCTGCCCTCGTTCGTGGCCGATGGCGAGCGGGCGTTGGCCGCGTTTCGTGACAGCCGGCCGGACATCGTCCTGCTCGACCTGATGTTGCCCGGAATGAGTGGTATCGACGTGGCGCGGTCGATCCGTGCCGAGTCCGGCGTGCCGATCGTCATGCTGACCGCCAAGAGCGACACCGTGGACGTCGTCCTCGGGCTCGAGTCCGGCGCCGACGACTACGTGGTCAAGCCGTTCAAGCCGAAGGAGCTGGTGGCCCGGATGCGGGCCCGGCTGCGCCGTGGCGAGGACGTCGCGCCGGAGATGCTGACCATCGGTCCGCCCGGCAACCAGATCACCATCGACGTGCCCGCCCACACCGTCAGCCGCAACGACGAGGAGGTGAAGCTGACGCCGTTGGAGTTCGACCTGCTGGTCGCGCTCGCCCGCAAACCGCGTCAGGTCTTCACCCGCGAGGTCCTGCTGGAGCAGGTCTGGGGCTACCGGCACGCCGCCGACACCCGACTTGTCAACGTGCACGTGCAGCGGCTGCGCGCCAAGATCGAGCCAGATCCGGAACGGCCGGAAATCATCCTCACCGTGCGGGGCGTGGGCTACAAGGCGGGTACCGGATAGCCTGGTCACACTGTGTCGACCCCGCCGCCCCCGCAGACCACCGCAGCCCGCCGGCTCGCCGCCGGCCGGGAGGTCTGGCGTGTGCTGAGCGGGCGGGTCGCGCGACTGCTGGCCCGGGCGCACCAGACCTGGCGGCGTTCGCTCCAGGTCCGGGTGGTGACCATCACGCTGGTCGCCTCCAGCCTGTTGGTGGGCGGTTTCGCGTACCTGATCGCTGACAAGATCACGACGATCCTGCTCGACAATGCGCGCACCGACGTCCAACTGCGCCTCAAGGGCGGCGCGGGGTACGCGGCCAAGCAGGTCTCCCTCTACGGTCAGCCGCAGGAGGCGCAGCTCCAGGAGACGATCGAGGGCACGGTCAACTACCTGGCCGGCGGCGACCCCCAGCAGACCAGCGGGGTGGTGGTGGCCATCACCGCCGCCGACTACCCCACCATGATCCAGACCCGCACCGCGCCGGCGGCAAACGTCCAGCCCCTGATCAGCAAGGAGCTGCGGGCCGCCGTCGCCAGCGGCAAGGTGGCCAGCCAGATCCAGACCGGCCGCCTCACCGGCGAGCCGACGAAGTACCTGGTCTACGGCTCCCCGGTGCCGACCCGCTTCGGGCAGATCGAGCTCTACTACCTGGTGCCGCTGACCCGTCAGGACGCCACAGCCGCGGACGCCCGCGCCACCGTCGTCGGCACCGGCATCGTCCTGGTGATCCTGCTGGGGCTGCTCGCCGCTCTGGTCACCCGGCTCGTGGTCAACCCGGTCCGGGTCGCCGCGCGGACCGCCCAACGGCTCTCCGCAGGCCTCCTCGACCAGCGGATGGTGGTCAACGGCGAGGACGACCTCGCGCTGCTGGCCGCCTCGTTCAACCAGATGGCCACCAACCTGCAACGGCAGATCCTGCGCCTGGAGGAGATGTCCCGGTTGCAGCGGCGGTTCACCTCCGACGTGTCGCACGAGCTGCGTACTCCGTTGACCACGGTCCGGATGGCCGCCGACCTGATCTTCGCCGAGCGCGACGAGTTCGAACCGGCGGTCGCCCGCAGCGCCGAGCTGCTCCAGGCCGAGCTGGACCGTTTCGAGGAGCTGCTCACCGACCTGTTGGAGATCAGCCGGTTCGACGCCGGCTTCGCCATGCTGGACGCCGAGCCGACCGACCTGGTGCCGGTGGTGCACCGTGTCGTCGACCGGTTGGCCGGCCTCGCCGAGCGGGCGGGCGTGGAGATCGAGCTGGACCTGCCGAGCACCCCGGTGATCGCCGAGGTCGACCCTCGCCGTGTCGAGCGGGTGCTGCGCAACCTGGTCGGCAACGCCGTCGAACACGGCGAGGCCCGCCCGGTGCTGATCACCCTCGGCATCGACGAGACCGCCGTGGCGATCACCGTCCGTGACCACGGGGTGGGGCTGAAGGTGGGCGAGGAGAAGCTGGTGTTCAACAGGTTCTGGCGGGCGGACCCGTCGCGGGCCCGCCAGACCGGCGGTACCGGGCTCGGCCTCTCCATCAGTCTGGAGGACGCCCGCCTGCACGGTGGTTGGCTGGAGGCCTGGGGAGCGCCCGGCCAGGGCGCCCAGTTCCGCCTCACCCTGCCGGCCCGCGCCGGTGACCGGCTCACCACGTCGCCGCTGCGGCTGGTACCCGCCGACGCTGCCCTTCCGTTCGGCGGCCCGCGCGACGGCGGCCCCCTGGCGATCGGCCCGGGCAGTGGCCCGGCGCTGGCGATCGGCCCGGCGTCTACCGACAGCGGCGAGCGGGAGGAGGTGCGCTCGTGAGGGCTCGACCACTGCTTGGCGCCTTCGGCGCGGCCCTGCTCCTCAGCGCGGGGTGCGGCATCCCGGCCTCGTCCGACGTACGGGTCGACGGCAGGGCCGGCACCGCGACGGAGGCCGGGTCGAGCAACGGCCGCAGTAGCGAACCGCCGACGCGGAACGCCAGCGGTAGCGACAACGCGGCCTTCGTGCGCAACTTCCTGTCCGCCGCCGCCGGCGAGCCGGACCGGGCGTACGAGCGGGTGAAGGCGTTCATCGCTCCCGAGCACAAGTCCCGCCTGCAGGACAAGAAGGGCAGCGAGGTCGCGCTGACCGTGGTCCGGCTGCGCGAGACGGTCTTCACCTTCAACAGCGACTCCACCACCACCGTCAAGATCACGGTGCAGCAGATCGGCGTGCTGCGGACCAACGGCACCCTGGCGCCCCCGGTGGCGACCGAGACGCAGTACGAGTTCCGGCTGCGCAGCGCGGCCCTCGGCGGCACCGGCAGCGACGAGCGCGCCGGGCAGTACCTGCTCGACCCGCCGAACGTGCTGCTGCTCAGCGACGTGGCCCTTCAGCAGTACTACCAGGACGAGTCGATCTACTTCTGGAATTCCGACCGCACCCGGCTGGTGCCCGACCAGCGCTACCTGCCGTACGCGGTGCCGGACGAGCGCCGGGTCAACGAGGTCGTGCGCTGGCTGGTGGGCGGCCCCTCCGACTGGCTGCGGCCGGGTGTCGTCGGGTTGCCCGACGGCACCGAGCTGATCAACAACGCCACCGGCGCGAACAACCGGTGGGAGGTCAACCTGGACATGTCCGGCGACGACCAGAGCCGGGTCGACCAGGTGATCACGCAGCTCGCCTGGTCGCTGGGTGACCTGCCGGGCGAGCTGGAGCTGAAGATCCGGAACAACTCGCAGCCCGTGCAGGACCTCGACGAGCGCCGGGCCGCCTACCAGCTCTACCCCGTCCGGGAGAGCCCGCAGCGGTACGGCGTCTACGAGGGCGCGATCCGTCCGCTCGACTTCGCCGGCGAGCCCAGCGGTGTGGTGCCGCTGACGCCCGAGGTCAACCGCGCCATCGTGTCGGCCGGTCTCGCGCGGGGCGTCAACCGGGTGCTCGCCGCGCTGGTGGTGACGAGCGGCAGGGACCGGCAGCGGCTCGCGGTGGGCGCCGGGGCGGACACCGTGGCCGCGGTCGGCCGCAGCGCCGGGGAGTACGCCTCGATCGGCCGCCCGGTCTGGCTGCGTACCGCCGACTCGCGTCCCGCGCAGGGGCTGGTGGTGGCCGACGGTCGCCTCTACCGCTTCGACGAGGCCGCCCGGATGTCGGAGGTGCCGCTCAACCTGCCCTCGTCGGAGGTCACCGCGGTGGCCTCCGCGCTGGACGGTCAGCGGATCGCGTTGATCGCCGGCGGACGGCTCTACGTCGCGGCGCTCAACCTCGACGGTTCCGGCAGCGGAGTGTCCATCGGCCCGCCCCGGGCACTCGTCACCTCGTTGACCAACCTGACCGCGGTGGACTGGATCGGGGAGGACCGGCTGGTGGTGGCCGGCTCGGCCGGTCAGCCGGCGATCTACGAGATCAGCGTGGACGGCGCCCTGGAGACGCCGCTGCGCACCGACGTGGGCGCGAAGGTCAACCACCTGACGGCGTACCCCACCAACCGCAGTGTGCGGGTGCCCACCGGGTCGTACATGTACGAGGCGAACAAAGTGGCGTACCGCAGCAGCCCGTTCGAACGGATCGAGCCCGAGCGCGTGCGCGACGTCCCCGCGCCGCCGGCCGGAGTCCGCCCGAGCAACCCGTCGGCCCCGTTCTTCCTCTACTGACGTCGTGCGCGGGCTCTGGGCGGACCTCGCCGACCTGGTGCTCCCCGCGGACTGCGCCGGCTGCCGGGCGCGTCACGAACCGATGCGACAGGGAGTCTGCCCGGCCTGTGCGACGGCGCTGGACGCGTTGCGCCCCCGGGCGGCCCGCCCCACGCCCGCCCCGGCGGGCCTGCCGCGCTGCGTCGCCCTCGGCCCGTACGCCGGTCCGCTGCGCGAGGCGCTGATCGCGTACAAGGAGCATGGTCGGCACGGTCTGGCCCGTCCGCTCGGCGCGCTGCTGGCCGAGGTGGTCGCGGTGGCGGTCGGCGAGGTACGCCCCGTCGCGCTGGTGCCGGTGCCGGACACCGCCGCGGCGGCACGTGCCCGCTACGGCGATCACCTGGACCGGCTGGCCCGGCACTGCGCGACCCGGTTGAGCCGGTCCGGCTGGCCCGCGCGGGTGCATCGCCCGCTGCGCGCCCTGCCCCGACCCGACTCGGTGACCCTGGACAGCGCGGGCCGTGCCGCAGCCGCCGAGGCAGCGTTCCGTCCCCGCTCCGGGGCGTCCGGTGGCCCCGGCACCTCGGGCGACGCGCCAGTGGTGGTGCTGCTGGACGACATCGTCACCACAGGGGTGACACTGGCCGCGGCGGCCCGGGTGCTGACCGCGACCGGATGGCGACCGAATGTCGCGGCGGTGCTCGCCGCGACCGAGAAAAGACACCACTCGTAACCGACCGTGTTTCCGTTTCACCCGATGGTGTATGAGGTGCGAAAAATTCCGGGCGGTCTTGGCAACATGGGGTGACTGCCGGGCGAACAGGAGTTAGCGTTTCGCTGTCGGGGGTAGGAGGTCGTTCCATCCCGCCCCTGGCGGTGAGAGGAGGCGTAGCCGTACTGACCGGTCGACGCCAGCGGGTCTTCCTACGGCGCACGACCGGGAAACCGGATCGAAGACGTCCGAAAAAAGGAGGTCACGTGGACATCGTGGTCAAGGGCCGCAACGTCGAAGTGCCGGACCATTACCGGGTACACGTAGCCGAGAAACTCGCAAAGGTCGAACGCTACGACCACAAGATTATTCGCATCGATGTCGAGCTGTTTCACGAGCGCAATCCGCGCCAGGCCGATCACTGCCAGCGGGTGGAGATCACCTGCGTCTCCCGTGGCCCGGTGATCCGGGCCGAGGCCTGCACGAACGATTTCTACAGCGCGCTCGACGCCGCCATCGCGAAACTCGACACCCGGCTACGCCGCGCGGCGGATCGCCGGCGCGTACACCGTGGTCGCCACGCGCCGATCTCCGTGGCCGCCGCCACCGCCGACCTGCCGGTCACGGACCTGGTGGCCGCCCCGCTGTCGGCACCGGCCGCCCGCGCCGGCACCGCCGTCGCCGAGCGCGTCGAGGAGGAGCACGACCAGCCGTGGCACATCGCCCGGGAGAAGGTGCACCCGGCCGAGCCCATGACGATCGACGACGCGCTGTTCCAGATGGAACTCGTCGGCCACGACTTCTACCTCTTCCAGGACAAGGAAACCGGTCGCCCCAGCGTCGTCTACCGACGTCACGCCTACGACTACGGCATCATCTCCCTCGACACCTGAGCAGGGTCACATCCCGCCGAGCATGGGGTCGTGCCGGTCGCCCGGCACGGCCCCATGCTTCGTCAGCGCAGGTCGGTCGGCAGCAGAGCGAAGGTCAGGTCGTCGAGGCGAGATCCCGCCAGCCCGGGCAGACGACCGCGTTGCAGGCCCTCGCGCTGGAAGCCGACCCGTTCCAGCACGCGGTGCGAGGCGGTGTTCTCCGGCACCGTGCCGGCCGTCAGCCGGGCGAAACCGGCCGGCCCGAACGCCCACGCCGCGAGCAGCCGCACTGCGCGGGTGGCGTACCCGTGCCCCCGCCAGCGCGGGAGCAGCGCGTAGCCGATCGACCCCTCGCCGCTGGACACCTCGGTGTACGACAGGCCGCAACTGCCCGCCGGCTCGCCGGTCGCCGCGTCGACGATCAGGAGCCGGGCGATGTCACCGGTCAGCCACGCGCTCTCCGCCAGCCGGCAGCGCCGCCCGATCGACTCCCGCGTCGGTGGCACCGGCGGGGCCTGGTTGGCGAGCACCTCCGGCCGGCTGTGCAGCCCGTACATCATCTCCGCGTCGTCCGGCGCGAGCCGGCGCAGGACCACCACCTGATCGCTGAGCGCCCCGTCGGGTAGGTCCGGCAGCAGCCGAGGGGTCGGACCGGGCGGATCGTCGGAGAGGCGTACCCAGGTCAGCAGGTCGTACCGTCCGCCGTCCCGGTCCTGACCGGCGGACCGGCGCAGGCCCTCGTAACGGAAGCCGGCGGCCAGCGCGACCCGCTGACTGGCCGCGTTCTCCGGCTCGGTGTGCAGCTCCAGCCGCCGCGTTCCCGTGTCGAAGGCGTGCTCGCTCAGCGCACGGGTCGCGGCGGTGGCCAGTCCGCGTCCCCGCGCCGCCGGCCGCAGCCAGTAGCCGATGTCCGCCTGACTCCGGGCGGGCATCGGGTTGCTCAACCCGGTGGCGCCGAGCAGCCGGTCGGTGACCGGGTCCGCGATGGCGTACGCGGCGCCGCCGCCGGCCCAGACCGACGGCGCGCCGGCCTCGACCCACCAGCGGGCGTCGACCTCGGTGTACGGGGACGGCATGGTGGACACGAACCGTTGGCTGAGCGGGTCCGCGCAGCCGTCGACGAGGTCCGCGATGTCGCCGGGATGGAACGGCCGGAGTCGTACCCCGTGCGCCTCGACGACCGGCGGCGAGCCCGTCATGCCAGGTCCTCGGCGAGCAGCGCGGCCACCCAGGTGTCGACCCGCTCACCCCGGTGCTGGACCCCGCCCCGGGCCGTCCCCTCGAACGTGAAGCCCGCCTTCTCGGCGGCCCGTCGGGAGGAGGTGTTGCCCACGTTCGCCTTCCATTCGATGCGCGCCAGTCCCAGCGTGGTGAAGCCCCAGGCGCTGAGCGCGAGGAGCGCGGCCGGCATGTACCCCCGCCCGCGTGCCGCCGGGGCGATCATGAAGCCCACGTCCGCGAGCAGCGGGTCGGCGGGGGAGAGCCGCAGGTCCAGAGTGCCGACCCACCTGTCGTCCGGGTCGGCGATCACGAAGCAGGCGGAGTCTCCCCGCGCCCAGGCGCCCTGGGCGTAGCCCCGGTATCCCCGCGCGTCGGAGAGGTCGTACGGGTCCGGGACCGTGGTCCAGCGGATCGTCTCCGGGTCCCGGCAGGTCTGCACCACGGCGTCCAGATCGCGCTCCTCCATTGGTCGTAGTCGCAGCTCAGCGCCTGCCGAGGTGGCGAACAGCGTCGGCTGTGGGCGGCCGAAGACGGCGGCCCGGCGAGCCACCAGGGTGCCTCGGGCGGCCGGCCCGGGCGTCCCGGGCTCAGGCACCTCGCCGGGGAGCAGCGAGCCGATCCAGCCGTCCGCGTCGCCGTCCGGTGCGGGGTTCGCCAGCCGTACCCGCCCGTCGATCCGGAATCCCGCGCGGAGGGCGACCAGCCGGGAGGCGTGGTTGCCCACCTCGGCCTGCCACAGCAACCGGCGCAGCCCCAGCTTCTCGAAGGACCAGCGGGACAGCGCCCGGGTGGCCCGGACGGTCACACCCCGGCCGCGGACCCACGGGGCCGTCCAGTAGCCGATCTCACCGGTTCCGGCACCGTCGATGGAGATCAGTCCGCAGGAGCCGAGCAGGTCGCCGGTGTCCGCGTCGCACACCGCGAGCGGCGCCCCGGTACCGTCCGCCCACGCCTGCGGACTCATCCGCGTGACGAAATCCTGGGCGTGTTCGGGAAGGTATGGGCGCGGTACGGTGGTCCAACGCTGAATGTCCCGGTCCTGGCACGCGCGGTGTACGCCGTCGGCGTCCGCGTCCCGCCAGGGTCGCAGCAGCACCCCGTCCTCGACGATCTTCACAGGCTCCACCCGTGCATCGTGCCGGAACGTTCGCCCTGGGCGTAACCGGATAACGTCCCGGGCGCATCCCGTGCGCGTGTTATGTCGGGTTCGGTGGAGCGGACCGCCGCCACCAGTGACCATCGCGCCGATGTTGCGCCTACGATGGTTCGAGACTGTCTAGGGGAGCGTTGATCCGTGTCGATTCTGGAAAAGGTCCTTAACGCGGGCGAGGGCCGCATGGTGCGCCGGCTCAAGGCCATCGCCGCCGCCGTCAGCTCGATCGAGGACGACTACGTCAACCTCACCGACGAGGAACTGCGCGGCATGACCGAGCAGTTCCGGGAGCGGCTCGCCGATGGCGAGACCCTCGACGACCTCCTGCCGGAGGCGTTCGCGGTGGCCCGCGAGGCGGCGGACCGGGTGCTCGGCCAGCGGCCGTACGACGTCCAGGTGATGGGCGGCGCCGCGCTGCACTTCGGCAACATCGCCGAGATGAAGACCGGTGAGGGTAAGACGCTGACCTCGGTCATGGCCGTCTACCTCAACGCGCTCTCCGGCGACGGCGTGCACGTGGTCACCGTCAACGACTACCTCGCCCAGCGCGACGCGGCCTGGATGGGCCGGGTGCACGAGTTCCTCGGGCTGACCGTCGGCGTGGTGCTGCCCAACCGGCCGGCCACCGAGCACAAGGCCGCCTACGAGTGCGACATCACGTACGGCACCAACAACGAGTTCGGCTTCGACTACCTGCGCGACAACATGGCGTGGTCGAGGGACGAGCTGGTCCAGCGGGGGCACAACTTCGCGGTCGTCGACGAGGTCGACTCGATCCTGATCGACGAGGCGCGTACCCCGCTGATCATCTCCGGCCCGGCCGAGCACTCGGCCCGCTGGTACGGCGAGTTCGCGGGCGTCGTGGCCCGGCTCCAGCCCGGAACGGACGGCGAGGGCGACTACGAGGTCGACCACTCCAAGCGCACCATCGCGGTCACCGAGCGCGGCGTCGCCAAGGTCGAGGACCGGCTCGGCATCGACAACCTGTACGAGTCGGTGAACACTCCGCTGGTCGGCTACCTCAACAACGCCATCAAGGCCAAGGAGCTCTACAAGCGCGACAAGGACTACATCGTCAGCGACGGTGAGGTCCTGATCGTCGACGAGTTCACCGGTCGCATCCTGCACGGCCGTCGCTACAACGAGGGCATGCACCAGGCGATCGAGGCCAAGGAGGGGGTGGAGATCAAGCAGGAGAACCAGACCCTGGCCACGATCACCCTCCAGAACTACTTCCGCCTCTACAGCAAGCTGTCCGGGATGACCGGTACGGCGCAGACCGAGGCGAGCGAGTTCAACAAGGTCTACAAGGTCGGCGTCGTGAGCATCCCGACGCACCGTCCGATGGTCCGCGAGGACCGGCCGGACGTCATTTACAAGACCGAGAAGGCCAAGTTCAACGCCGTCATCGAGGACATCGCCGAGCGGCACCAGATGGGCCAGCCGGTGCTCGTCGGCACCGTCTCGGTGGAAAACTCCGAGATCCTCTCCCAGCTCCTGCGCCGCCGGGGCATCCCGCACAACGTGCTGAACGCGAAGTTCCACGCCCGGGAGGCCGAGATCGTCGCCCAGGCCGGGCGCAAGGGCGCGGTCACCGTCGCCACCAACATGGCCGGCCGTGGCACCGACATCCTGCTCGGCGGCAACCCCGAGTTCCTCGCGGCGAACGAGCTGCGCCAGCGGGGTCTCGACCCGCTGGAGAACGAGGAGGACTACGCCAAGGCGATGGAGGAGGTCCTGCCCACCTGGAAGCAGGCCTGCGACGCCGAGGCGGACGAGGTCGCCGCCGCCGGTGGCCTCTACGTGCTCGGCACCGAGCGGCACGAGTCCCGGCGGATCGACAACCAGCTGCGCGGTCGCGCCGGCCGGCAGGGCGACCCGGGTGAGTCCCGGTTCTACCTGTCGCTGCAGGACGAGCTGATGCGCCGCTTCCGGGCCGGCGCGGTCGAGGCGGTGATGGAGCGCTTCAACATCCCGGAGGACGTGCCCATCGAGTCGAAGATGGTCACCCGCCAGATCAAGAGCGCCCAGGCCCAGATCGAGGGCCAGAACGCCGAGATCCGCAAGAACGTTCTGAAGTACGACGAGGTGCTCAACAAGCAGCGTCAGGTCGTCTACGCCGAGCGGCTGCGGGTGCTCAACGGCGAGGACCTCTCCGAGCAGGTCCGCAACATGATCGACGACACCGTCGAGGCGTACGTGCGGGGTGCCACCTCCGACGGCTACGGCGAGGACTGGGACCTGGAGCAGCTCTGGTCCAGCCTCAAGCAGCTCTACCCGGTCGCCGTGACGATCGAGGAGCTGGAGGAGGAGGCCGGCGGTTCCCGGGCCGGCATGGACGCCGACTTCCTGGTCGCCCGCCTCAAGGAGGACGCGAACGCCGCGTACGACCGCCGCGAGGAGGAGCTCGGCACCGAGGGGGTGCGCCAGCTCGAGCGGATGGTGCTGCTCCAGGTGATCGACCGCAAGTGGCGCGAGCACCTGTACGAGATGGACTACCTCCAGGAGGGCATCAACCTCCGGGCGTACGCCCAGCGCGACCCGGTCGTGGAGTACCAGCGCGAGGGCTTCGACATGTTCGCCACCATGATGGAGGGCATCAAGGAGGAGACCGTCGGCTTCCTCTACAACGTGGACGTCCAGGTCACCGAGCCGGAGCCCGACCCCGACTCGGAAGAGGTCAAGCTGCTCGACAAGCCGGTGGAGATCCGGGCCAAGGGTCTCAACCGCACGCCGCAGCGGCAGGGCCTGCAGTACTCGGCTCCGACCATCGACGGCGAGGCCAGCCCTGGCGCCCCCGCCATCGAGCAGGAGCAGCAGCAGGCCCCGGCGCTCGGTGTGGGCCGGCCGGCCCAGGGCGCTCCGGCGGCACCCGGGCAGAGCGCGCCGTCCGCCCCGCAGCGACCGGCCTCGGGGCTGCGTGGCCCGATGCTCCCGAGCGCGGGATCGCGGCGTCCGGCCCCCAGCCAGGCCGACGCCGGCAACGGCCCGTCCCGCAACGCGCCGTGCCCGTGCGGCTCGGGCCGCAAGTACAAGCGGTGCCACGGCGCGCCCAACGGCGGCAACTGACCTACCGCGCGTCCCGATGGGCCCCGGCCGACATGGCCGGGGCCCGTCGGCGTCTCCGCCCCGCCCGGCCTGATCCCGCCCCGCCCTGGTCCCGCCCGGCCGGGTCCTGCCCCGCCTGGCCCGATCCCGCCCTGGTCCCGCCCGGCCCGGTCGCCATTCGGTGGCGGTGGGAGATCGACTCGGCTTCCTGGGAGTCGGTGTGTCGGCGGCAGGTTGATGCCCCGATTCTCTGGACGTCGGGTCGATGAACCACGGCGGCGGGGTCAGAGAACGTGCAGGGCGGTGCACAGCCAGCGGCCGCGCCGGTGTTCCAGGCGCAGCGCCATGGCCCAGCTCCGGCCACCGAGGCCGCTCACCACAGCCGCCGCCTCCACCGCGGCCTCCCGAGGCGCGCAGACCCGCAGCCGTAGCAGTCGCAGAGCCGGACGCGCCGCCCGACGTCGCACCGGCCCGGCCCGCCCGGTCGCCCGCGCGAGTTCGGTGAGCAGTTCGACGGCGCGGCCCGGGTCGAGCAGGGGCCGTACCTGGGCCGGCGACCGATAGCCGTTGACCACCTCCAGGCAGGTGCCGACGAAGCGGTGCGCGGCGCGAGTGGCCTCGGGGGCGGTCGCCGGTGGCAAAGGTGCGCCGGGTTGGCTGGCCGGACGCACGGTCGGCCGGCGTGGGGCAGAGCGGCGTTCCGCGGGCCGGACCGGGTCCGGTCGTGTCGAGGCGAAGAGGTCGAGAGCGAGTTGGCCGTGGGTCGGCCCGGGCCAGTACGTCTCGTCCGGGTACGGCGGATCGATGGGTGGGACGGGGCGCAGGCGTACGGGTGGTCGGGAGGGCCCGGGTCGCCGCTCGCTCATCGCTGCTCCCTCGATCTTGCGTTTGCCTTCGTTTGCTTTCTACTGCTTAGATTCTGAGCGAGAGAACAGCCTTGGTCAATGAGTAGGGCCGCGAACCCGCCACACGTCGGCATGATCCACTCCAGATCGTGGAGGTGGCGGTATTCATGCGGCTCGAACAGCCCCGGTTCGGTGAGCTGGAGTTGATCACGGTGCAGTGAGTCGGGCGGTTATTCCGGATCGCGCTCGACGAGAGGGTTACCACGGACCCAGTCGGCGGTCTCGGCGTACTTCTGCGCGATGTACTCCTCCAGCCGGGCCCGCTCGACCCGCCACTGGCCGCGTCCGCCGATCTTGATCGCCGGCAGTTCTCCGCTGCGGACCATGTGGTAGACCTGCGAGTCCGAAACGTTCAGCTCGGCAGCCACGTCGGAGAGCAGCAGGAACCTCGGCTCCACGGAAACTCCCCAGGGTTGACGTCGTTTGCCTCAGTTTGCCACCGACGGCGCTCGCCGCCCAGCCGCCACGACTGCCACCCGGTGCCAGACACACCGGCGGGAAACTTCCACCGACCCGGAGGCGAGGTGTATGACGGTCACGGCGTGCGGCATGATCTGCGCCCGTGCCGGCTACCGCCGGCACGGAACCGAGCGGGGAGACGACCGGTGACCGACGAGCTTGTCCGGGTGTACGTGCCGGCGACCGTACCGATGCTGGCCCGCCTGCGTGAGCAGGGGCTGACCGCCGACAGCGCGCATGCGGTGACGCCCGCGCTGCGCGAGTGGTACGCCGAGGGCGACGAGGAGGAGTTGGAGTACGTCGCGTTCACCCGGGCCGCGCAGGATGCCCTGCACCTGCTCCGGGCCGATCCGGCTGCGCCCCGCCGCCGCGTTGTCGTCTCGGTCGACCTGCCGTCCGCCGCGCTCGGCCGTGGGGACGGTGAGCTGGGTTCCAGCATGGTGACGTTGGTCGACACCGTTCCGGTGGGCGCTGTCGCGGCGATCCACGTGGACGGCACGGAGGCCGTCGAGGAGGTCGCCGCCGCGGCCGACGTGGTGGCCGAGGCCGCCGCCGGCGACCCGGACGCGCAGTTCACCGTCGACGGCGCCGAGGATCACGAGCTGGAGTGGTACGACGTGACGGAGTTGGATCTCCTGCTGCGCAGCGCCGACTGAGCAGCGGTCAGCGGGCCGGGTCGGCGTCCGCTTCCCGGACCGCCGGGTCCGGCTCGTCTTCCTCGACCTCGCCGCCGGCGTTCGCGGTTGTCGCCGACTCGGAACCGGGTCGGTCGGTCGGGGCCGGTTCGTCGTCGGTCTGCGCTGGGCCGAGCGTCCGGCCGAACGCGACGATCGCGGTGAGCGCCCCCACGAAGAGCACCCAGATGCCGTTGTCCACCCGTGAGGTGCCCAGCGACGTCTGGGCCACCGCGTCGGCCTCGCTGAGCGCGCTGGCCAGGTCCAGCAGTGAGCGACCGCCGATCCGGATGATCACCTCGGCGAGCAGCAGGAGTAGACCCGGCCCGGCACCGGCGAGCAGATACGCCGGCCAGCGCAGCGCCGGCGTCTGCGGGTCTCGCCGTACGGCGCGCCGCCGTGCCCAGGTGAGGTAGCCGAAGGCGAGCAGCCCGGCCAGCAGGCCACCCAGGAGCGACTCGGTGCGCGACACCCACTTGGCCGCGTCGACAAGCGACTGCTGGGTGTCGCCCGCGCCGAACAGGTCGAACAGCGGGTCCCGTGCACGACTGAACGCCACCACGAAGATCAACGTGCCCAGCGCGGCGGTCACCACCGCGCCGACCGCCGGGGCGGTCCGCGCGCCCGCGATCGCTCCACCGATGATCGCGGCGGCGGCGGTGGTGCCGGCGATCACATTGGTGGTCGAGGTGTCGAAGTAGGTCAGGTTGATCGCCACCGCGGCGGCCAGCCCGACCAGCATCCCGGCCCCGATCGCGCCGACGAAGCGCAGGGTGGTCCAGTCGCCGTACCGGCGGGCCAGCAGGTTGTTGAAGGCCAGCGCGGTGGCCGCGCCGGCCACCAGCGCGGCCGAGATCACGCCGGGCAGGGCGAACGCGGAGAGGCTGATCGCGGTGATGCCGGCCGCCGCCGAGGTGATGGCCTCCCGGGTCGACCAGAGCATGGCGGCCAGCCAGCCGAGCGCCAGCAGCGCGAGGACCGCCGCTCCGGGCGCCCCGGTGAGCCGGCCACTCGGGCCGGTCGCGTCGACCGCCGGCTGGTCCGACTCCGCGGCTGAGTCGCGGCCGGGCTGCTTGGTCATCGTCTCCCCTTCGAGGCGCCAGGTCACCGACCATTCAGGGTACGCGGGCCGCCGAGCCCCCCACCGAACGAGCCACACCCCACGGGTACGCACCAGCGACGTACCCCCGAAGGAACCGCGACGGCCCACGAACCGCGACCAACGTCGGGGCTGGGGGGGCGAGCGTCCCCGGCGGAGGGATCAAGCCTGACCGCCCGGAGCCGGGGAC
>NZ_JBEXIL010000052.1:0-41331 GCF_040608555.1 Micromonospora sp. NPDC005172 | reverse complement strand
AGGCCGAGGGAGTCGTGGTCGTTGGCGTCACCCAGGTGACCCAGGTTCTCCAGCTTGGACTCCTGCAGGCTCGTGGCGATGGAGATGACCGCGGCGCGCTCGGGCAGGCCGGCCTTCTTCGTGGCCGCGATGATGGCCTTGACGTTGGCGGTCTGCTCGTCGTTCAGGGTGATGTGCGACTGGTCGCCCTGGGGCTTGGGCGCGGCGGTGTGCACGGCCACGGCGGCGGGCTTGGCATCAACCGGGTTGGCGTGGGCGGCGATCGGGCCGGCGAACACACCGCCGGCGAACGCGAGACCGGCAACGGACAGCATGCTCTTGCGGAAGATCGTGTTCATGGGGGTAGCTCCTTCGGGGGTAGGAAACACCCACACACCTGCTCGGGGGGATCGGGTGACGTGGGGGTCAGCACCTCGTCCGGGCGCTTGAAAAGTCTGGGTCGGCGGCCTGCGAGCGGAGGGCTCGTGGCGCCGGGACCGGGTGTAACGACCGGCTGGCCGGGGTCATTCCCGGGGCTGTGCACCGGGCGGGACCGGGTCGAGCCGGGCGGGCGGCGAGGCCCGCGGTCGTTCGAGTCACTGCACAACGACCCGGCCCGGCCGGCCATTCCCACCCGCTCCGAACGGGCCGGGCGGCCGTGGTCCTGCGATCGTCAGGGTATGTAACGACCCCCGGCCCGCCACGATTCCCGCCCACGATCGCATCCGCTCACCCGCCCGCAAGCCCCACAGCCGGACATACCCCCCAGCGAGATGATCGACCCGAGATCGCCGACGTGGGGCCATCCCACACGGCCCATACCCCCGCATCGGCGATCTGGAGTCGATCACGCCAACGGCGGCATGGACGCCCCACCCGGCATGGACGTCCCACCCGCGACGTGGGGCTGGCGCCCGTCGAAAGATCCGACGGGCGCCAGCCCAAAGGGTGCGATCCGGGCACTGCCCGATTGGTGGTGCCGGTTAGTGCGCGGCTCCGCCGAAGCGCTGGCGGCGACGCCAGGCCAGGGTCAGCAGCAGCATGATCGCGCCGGCGCCGACGAGGCCGCCGCCGAGCTTCATGGGCGTACCGATGCTGTCACCGGTGACGGGCAGCGGCTGCTTGCGGTGCAGCACCCGCAGCTCGGTGGTCGCGGTCCGGCCGGACTCGCGGCCCGTGGCGGTGAAGGTCAGCAGACCGGTCACCGACGGCTTGTAGCTCTTGGTGAAGCGCCCCTGGGCGTTGGTGTACGCCGTGAAGGTGAGCGGCGCACTCGCCTGGTAGGCCACCGGCGTCATGGCCACGGTGGTGCCGTCGCTGCGGCGGGCCGGCGCCTTGCCGGCGGCCGGGGCTGCCAGCGGCGTGACCGTCACGGAGATGTCGACGGTCTCGTTGGGGCCGAAGCCCGTACCGGTCAGGACGACCGTCTCGCCGAGGAAGATCGTCGGCCGGTTGACGGTCAGGGACGCGGCGGCCGGCGGGTATGGCGGCGGCTGGGGCGGATCGGTGGTCGCGCTGGGCGTCGGCTGCGGCTGTGCCGCCCCCGCTGCCGTCGGCACGGCCACCACGGCCAGGCCGACCGTGAGCGCCATGATGATGCGGGATAGCCGCATGATTGGTTCCCTCCTACTGGTCACAGCTTGGTGCGGAATGAACTTGGGTGGTCCATGGGCTGGCGGTGGGGGTCAGCCACAGCTCGGCCTGCCCGACGCCGGTCTTGGCCGTCAGGACGGTGACCTCCAGCGCCCTCTCGACGCCGGGGCCGATGTCGACGTTCGCCGTCGCCACCTGGCGGCGGCGTTCGGTGCCGCTGCCCAGTGCCGTCTCAGCCCCGTCCAGCCGGGCGTCGAGCACGGCGCCGCCAGCCGGGCTGTAGATCGACACCAACGTGCGCACGGTGTACGGATCGCCAGCCAGGCCGAGGCCAAGGATCGACTTGCTGAGCCCTGACTTCGGCGCCGTCGAGCGCAGGGTCACCCGCAGCCGGAGTTCGCGGCGGCCGTCGGGCCGGCAGTCGCCGACCGTGAGGCTCGCCGTCGGCCGCAGGTAGTAGCCGAGCTTCGCGCCGCTGCCGTCGTTGAGAAACACGCCGACCGTCGGCACGGTGTCCTGTTCCGGAAGCGTCCCGGCCATCCGGCTGTCGCCGAACGTCCGCTGTTCTTCCGAGTGAGCACTCCAGAACAATATCCGGCGTTCCGTGATAGCACGGTCAAATGCGGACAACAACACCCTTGGGTTGACATTCTTCTTGAAGAAGGCGTCAAACACCGCTGCGGCCGAGGACGCGAAGTAGGCGTCCTGCTGCGCGGTGTCCAGCCGCTGGTAGGTCTCGTTGAGGACGGTCTGCACGACCTTCTCGCTGGCCAGCGGCACCCCACCGGGCACCAGCACCGGACCGGTCGCCTTGAGCAGGTAGGACAGCACCACCGGGTCGACGGCGAGCACGCCGTCGACGGCGGTTCCGGTCTTGCGCCGGAACATCTCCCGGTACAGGGCGGCGGCGGTCGGGAAGTGCGGGGTGAGGTTCACATCCGCGGGGTAGATGCCCGGCAGGTCGGTCCAGATCGCCCGGGTCTCGGCGGGCAGCTTGAGCGCCGGCGTGAACTGGCCGAGGGACGCGCTGCTGCCCTGGCGGCCCATCCGAACCCGTCCGCCCTCGGCCTCGATCATCGCGTACGCGCCGAACATGCCACCGGTGGCCCGCAACTCGGCCAGGTTCTGCGAGACGAGCAGGTAGCGCCGCGGGCCACCGCCGCCGAGCAACGGCGGCAGCAGCCGCGCGCCCTGGTCGGCGGCGGCAGTGAGGCTGGCCAGCCGGTCGATCTCGCCACGGAGGTCGGTCAGCGCCTGCCGGACCTGGCTGAGCAGCCGGTCGGCCGGCACGCTGGCCAGGTCGCGACGGGTGCCCTGCACCGCGTCGTTCACCCGCGTCAGCTCCGCCGAGACCGACGCGAGGCGCGCCAGGTCCAACCGGCCGCCGGCCGGCACGAGGCTGGTCAGGTCCGTGCGCAGCAGGCTGGGGAACGCCCGCCGGGCCAGGTCGTCGATGGCGACGGCGATCAGACGGACCGCGTCGAGGTCGTCGCCGGCGACCGGGGTACGCCGACCGATCTTCCAACTCGGGTCGGCTGTGGCGGCCCGGGCCGCGCCGGACTGCTCCTGGAGGGCGGAGAGGGTCCGCAGGGCGCGATCGGTGTCCCCGCCCACGACCTGGGCGCTCAACTCCCGGGCCAGGCCGGCGGCGTTGATCAGGTGTGCGCGCGCCTGCCAACCGCGAAAGCCGACCCATCCGCCCGCGGCCAGCACCAGCGATCCCACCACCAGGGCACCGAGCAGGGCACGTCGCAGTCGCGCTCGCCGACGACGCCGGGACCGGCTTCGCCGTCGACGCGGCCGTTCGCTCTCCGTCACACCACACTCCCGTTTGCCGGAATCGGACAGCCCGTCGGATTCCTAGACGTTCTTAGCACGTTACGAGGACTCTCGTACTGTTATGGCAATTAACGTCCTTTACGCGAGGTTTCCTCGCGACGTCCCGCCGCCTGCGGTACGCGGCCCGCGGCCTCGTGCAGCAGGCGTTCGATCCGGTCCACGCCATCCGGCAGGGACATCTCCCGCAGGTACGTCTGTCGTCCCCGGCGCCCCATCTCGGTGCGTGCGGGCGGCGGGATGGTCGCGGCAAGCCAGAACCGGTCGGCCAGGGCGGCCCAGTCCTCGGGAGGGCAGGACAGCCCGGCCCGGGCGCGCTCGACCAGATCGGCGGTGTCCCCGCCGGCCGACGCGACGACCGGCGCGGCACACGAGAGCGCGGCCTGCAGCTTGCCCGGCACCATGCCGCGAAGCTCGGGCAGGTCGCGCAGCATGATCAGCTGGTAGTCGGCGGCGGCGTAGAGCTCAGGCATGTCGACAGGTGAGCGCCGATCCAGGAAGCGGACGTTCTCCGCCTTGAGGTCGGCGGCGAGCCCCCGCACCCGCCGCTCGTCCGCGCCCGACCCGACCAGGACCAGGTCCATCGTGCGGTCCAGCGCCGCCGCCGCCCGTACCGCCGTCTCCAGCCCCTGACGAGGCCCGATGGTCCCGGCATGCATGACCACGCACCGGCGATCGCGGCGGACCATCTGCCGGGCCGCCGCGCCGGGGGTCGCCGGGTAGAAGATGCGCTCGTCCGTCCAGTTGAGGACCAGGTGGACCCGGCCCGGGTCGGCACCGGCGGCGACCACCAGGTCGCGCATCGACGGCGCCGCCACGGCGACCCGCGCCGCGGACCGGTAGATGCGGGTCATCGCGGCACCCATCCGCGCGGACCAGCGTCCGTCGCCTGCCGCGTCGACGCCGTCGCGCGCCCAGACATCCTGTACGTGCAGCACCACCGGCACCCTCGCGAGCAGGCGGAGCACGGCGGCGGTGGCGAACGTGGTGGCCGGCAACTGGAAGACGTAGAGGGCGTCCACGTCAGCCAGGAACCGCCGTGCCGCCAGCGAGGCGCTCCCGGCGAACGACAGGTAACTGGCCATCCGCGCTCCCGGGGAAGCGGCCCCACCGGAGATGCGTGGCACTCGCCGGACCGTCAGCCGTCGGCTGTGCGTCTCGTGGTGCCACCGCTGCCGCCACCCTGGATAGACGTGGCCGCCCGGGTAGTCGGGAAATCCGGTGAGGACGCGGACCTCGTGCCCGCGCGCCGCCAACTCCTCGGCGAGGCTGCCCGGAATGAACGCCGGCTCGGGTGGGAAGTGGTACGACAGGATGCCGATCTTCACCGGAGCACCGCCGGTGGGCACGGATCGATCTCGGCCGGCGCGGCACCGCGTCCGACGGACGGCCGGCCCGCGTACGATGCCGACAACCCCTCGCCGCGCGTCCCCCGGCGCCGACGCACCACCCTCGCGGTGCGGCGGTCCGTGTCCGCACCCACGAGAGGGCTTCCGATGGCCGACCGCGTGCTGTTCGTCTGCCACGCCAACCTGTGCCGCTCGCCGATGGCCGAGTTCCTGGCCCGCCGACTGCTGGCCGACCGGCCGGTGCTGGTGTCCAGCGCCGGCACCGACGCGATGGACGGGATGGCCATGCACCCGTACGCGGCGCAGATCGCGACCGAGGAGGGCGGCGATCCGGCGGCGTTCGCCAGTCGGACGCTGCGGGCCGAACACCTGACCGAAGCGACCCTCGTGCTGACCGCGACGCGCCGGCAGCGGTCGGTGTGCACCGCACTGGCGCCGGGAGCGCTGCACCGGACGTTCACCCTGCGCCAGTTCGGCCGGCTGGCGGCGGCGGCCGAGCCGCCGACCGAATCGGCCGACGATCCGCTGCGGGCCGCGATCGCCGCCGCCGCCCACGCCCGGGGGCGGCTGCAACCCGCCGCCCCGGACGCGGACGACCTGCGGGACCCGATCGGCGGCACCGCCGCCGACTTCCGACGCTGCGCCGAGGAGATCGAACGCTCGCTACGACCCCTCGCCGCGCTCATCGGGGCAACCGGGTGAGTTCCTGGGTACGGTCACTGACGCCGTTGTTGACCCCCGCGCCCTCGCTGTGCCGGGCTGCGGGGGCCCGGTCGGTCGGGACCGACTGCGCGGCGTTCGAGGCGACCACCCGGTAGGCCTCGTACTGGTACGCCTCTGCCTTGGCCACCTTCGCCATGTTCAGCACACAGCCGAGCAGCCGCACCGAGACCGAGTGCAACGACCGGGCCGCCGCGGCAACCTGGGCCCGCGACGTACGGCCCTGCTGGCTCACCAGCAGTGCCCCGTCGGCCTGGACGGCCACCACGACACCGTCGGTCACCGCGAGCAGCGGCGCGGTGTCGATGATCACGATGTCCGCGGACTCACGCAGCGCGAGCAGCAGGTCCGCCATCGCCTTGGAGCCGAGCAGTTCGCTCGGGTTGGGCGGCGCGGAACCGCTGGGCAGCACCAGCAGGGACTTGTCGCCCCAGCGCTGCACCACGTCACCGACCTGGACGTCACCGACGAGCACGTCGGTGAGACCGACACCGGCGTCCAGGCCCAGGTAGTCGTCGACCTTCGGGCGGCGCAGGTCGGCGTCGACCAGCAGCACCCGCCAGCCGGCCTCGGCCAGCGCGATGGCCAGGTTGCAGGACATCGTCGTCTTGCCCTCGCCCTGCAGGGCACTGGTCACGGCGATGACCCGGGCGGGTTCGTGCACGTCCACGAAGCGCAGGTTGGTCCGCAGCTTGCGGACGGCCTCCGCGCGGGCCGACGTCGCGGCTTCGCCGACGATCAGCGGGGCCGTGCGGGCGGCACTCTCGAACGGGATCTCACCGAGCAGCGGGCTTCCGGTCGCGCGTTGCAGGCCAGCGGCGTCCCGCAGGCGGATGTCGGCGACGCCGCGCAGGATCGCCAGGCCGACGCCGAGCACCAGACCGAGCAGGCCGCCGAGCATGAGGTTGCGCAGCGGCTTCGGCGAGACCGGACTCGCGGTGACCCGTGGGCCGCTGACCACCTCGATCTTGATGGGCGCCTTGCCCTCGGGTGGCGTCTCGACCTTCTGCACGAGTTCGACGAACTTGGCGGCAAGGGTCTCGCTCACCCGCAGGGCCCGGGTCTGGTCGGTGTCCGTGACAGAGGCCCGCAGCAGGACGGTGCCCGTCTCGGTGGCGGTGGTCACGCGGCGCTGCACCTCGTCCGCGGTGAGCCCGACCGGGGTGTCGGCGGCCACGCTCTGCGCCAGGCGGTCGCTGCTGAGCAGGTCGGCGTACGACTTGACACGCTGCTGGAGGAAGAGACCGCCCTGGTAGGCGTCGGTGACGCCCTGGTTGGGGGTGGTGACGAAGAAGGTCACCGAGGCGACGTACCGGGGCTTGGCCCGTACGGTCACGAACGCCGAGACGCCCAGGGCCACCATGACCGTGACCAGTACGACCCACCAGTGCCGACGCACGTGGCGCAGTTGGCGGAGCAGGTCCATCAGGATTGCCTCCGGGCGCGTCCGGTTACGCCAAAGAACTTCACGAAAACCCCCAAGGTCGTCTGTCAACTCGTGAAACCATTAAAGCCCCTCATAGGGCTTATGTCCGGAGTTATGTATTTTCGGCGCGACCAACTGCGCCCGCATGACCAACCCGACAAAGGGCCATTCGGCAGCGGCGATGGCCGGAAAAGTCGGCGACCGATTTCCCGCGGCCCCGCCCGGCCGCCGCGTTTCACCCATGCCGATCAGCGCCCTCCGGCCGTCCGGATAGGGTGGACAGCGGTGTGCCGGGAAGTCTGGTCGGCGATTGGATCCCTGCCGTCCCGACACCCGAGGTGAGCCCCTCCATGACCGGCCGCACCCCCTCCACCGATCGGCCGCGCGTCCGGCCCCTCTCCCGGTCGTCCTGGCCCGAGGCCCGGCACCTGGCCGAGGTGCTGCGCACCGAGACAGTCGGCGGCGCCCTGCTGCTACTCGGTGCCGTCGTCGCACTGATCTGGGCGAACTCGCCGTGGAGCGGGGCGTACGTCCGCCTCGGCGCCTGGGTGCCGTGGGCCGGCGGCGAGCGCTGGCA
The DNA here is from genome assembly GCF_040608555.1 of Micromonospora sp. NPDC005172. Classification (NCBI taxonomy): domain Bacteria; kingdom Bacillati; phylum Actinomycetota; class Actinomycetes; order Micromonosporales; family Micromonosporaceae; genus Micromonospora; species Micromonospora sp. NPDC005172. Next base: position 33,851 of record NZ_JBEXIL010000052.1, on the reverse strand, counting down.
CCTCGACCTGAGTCTCGCGACCTGGGCAGCCGACGGGCTGCTGGCCATCTTCTTCTTCGTGGTCGGCTTGGAGCTCAAGCGCGAGTTCGTCGCCGGCGACCTGCGCGATCCCCGACGCGCGGCGCTTCCGGTGGTGGCCGCCCTGGGTGGGATGGCGCTGCCGGCACTGATCTACGTGGCGGTGCTTCTCGGCACCGGCGGCGAGGGACTGCGGGGCTGGGCCATCCCGACCGCCACCGACATCGCCTTCGCGCTGGCCGTGCTCGCGGTGGTCAGCTCACACCTGCCCCAGGGCCTGCGCGCCTTCCTGCTCACCCTCGCCGTGGTCGACGACCTGTTCGCGATCACCATCATCGCGGTCTTCTACACCGCCGACTTCCACCCACTACCCCTGCTCGCCGCGCTCGCCCCGATCGGGCTCTTCGCCTGGCTGGTGCAGCGTGGCCGGACCTGGTGGTGGGCTCTCATCCCGCTGGCGGTCACCACCTGGGCCCTGGTGCACGCCTCCGGTGTGCACGCCACCGTCGCCGGCGTGCTGCTCGGCTTCACCGTTCCCGTACTGACCCGAGCCCGGGGCGGCACCCCTGCCACGCCCGACCGATCGGAGCCCGGCGACGCGGACGCGGGCGGGCTCGCCGCACACCTGGAACACCGGTGGCGACCCGTGTCGGCGGGCATCGCCGTACCGGTCTTCGCCCTCTTCGCGGCCGGCGTGACACTTCGTGGCAGCGATCTGGGTGCCCTGTTGACCGATCCGGTGGTGATCGCCGTGGTGGCCGGCCTGGTGGTCGGCAAGAGCATCGGGATCTTCGGCTCGACCTACCTGCTGGCCCGGTTCACCCGCGCCGAGCTGGACGAGGACATCACCTGGCCCGACCTGGGCGGGATCGCCCTGCTGGCCGGGGTCGGGTTCACCGTCTCCCTGCTCATCGGCGACCTGGCGTTCGGCGCGGGCAGCACCGCCGACCAACGGGTCAAGGCGGCGGTGCTCACCGGGTCGGTGATCTCCGCGATCCTCGCCGGCGTTGTGCTGGCCCGCCGCAACACCGCGTACCGGCGGGTGGCCGAGAAGGAGCGACTCGACGCCGACGGCGACGGCGTACCCGATGTCTATCAGCGGCCCGGTCGCGACTGACCGGGCCGGCCGGCGGCCGGGTCAGCGGCGGCGGTCGTCGCTGGGCCGCCGGTCCTCGGTCTCGTCTGCCAGGGCGTCGGCCGTGGGCGCGGTGAGGTCGTCGCCGGGCACCGCCACCTCCTCCGCGAGGTCCTGCTCGTCGGGCTTGCCGCCGGCCTGCGGCTCGGGAGCGGTGGCGCCGCCGGCGTACCCGTACTCGTTCGGTTCGTCGTGCCGGCTCATGTGGTTATCCTCCCGCTTTCGACTGTTTCGCTGGTACCGCCCACGGTAGGCCGTGCTCGTCGTCCCCGCAGCGTGGCGGAGATTGTCGCCGTGACCAGGGTGGCGGGTGACTCAGCGCCGCCGCGAGCAGTTGACGCAGCGCGACGATCGCCGCGACGGCGGCCAGGCGACCCCAGGCCGGCTCGCCCGCGAGCCGGAGCAGGCCGGCCGCCGTCAGCAGGTCCAACAGCACCCGTACGGCGACCCGCACGTCGCCGGTGCACAACGCCGTGACGACCCCGGCGACCAACGCCACCGCGGTCACCGCCTCGACCAGGGCATCGATCACGGCCGCCGCTGCCAATCGGCGACCTGCCGCTGCTCCTGTTGGATCTCCCGGCCCAGGAAGTAGTTCAGCGCCGTCCGGATCGTGGCGATCGCCGCCAGCTGGCCGATCTGGGTGAACGACGGGGACACCGCGGTCCGCAGGACGTCGGCCGCCAGCTGGAACTCCAGGCCGAGCGTCAGGAACCGGCCCAGCGACAGACGGATCGGGGTGAAGACAGCGGCGGTGCGGTGCCGCAGCCCCTCGGCCAGGAACCGCACCGCCGCCCAGAGAGCACCCACGACGATCACCAGGGCGCCGGCCGCCTCCACCACGGCGACCAGCACCTCGTCGCCGTGGCGCAGCAGCTCCGCCGGCTCCACCCGCAGGCGTTACCCGCCACCGGGGCAGCTAGTCTGCGCTCAGGTCAGCTCGTTGACGGCCTCCAGGATCAGCCAGAGGCCACTGATGGCGAAGAGCACCGCCGCGCCGTACTTGATGGTCTTCTCCGGCAGGCGGCGGCCGAGCATCCGACCGACCAGGATGGCCAGCGCGTCCGCGGCCACCATGCCGACCGTGGAGCCGAGCCAGGTGCCGAACCAGCCGTACTTGGTGGCCAGGGTGATCGTCGCGAGCATCGTCTTGTCGCCCAACTCGGCCAGGAAGAACGCCACCGAGACCGCCACGATCGCCCTCTTGCTGGTCTTCTCGGCCTTGCGCTTCTCCTCCTCGGTGAGCGTGTCACCGCGCAGCGTCCACGCGCCGAAGCCGAGGAACGCGACGCCGGCCACCAGGGAGATCCACTCGGTGGGCAGCACCGCGCCGAGACCCGAACCGATGGCGACCGACGCCAGGTGCACGACCGCCGTCGCGACGGTGATACCGAGCAGCACCGGGAGCGGCTTGAACCGCGTGGCGAACGTCAGCGCCATCAACTGGGACTTGTCTCCCAGCTCGGCGACGAATATGACACCGAAGCTGATGACCAGCGCGGCGAGGAATCCCTCCATGACATCCTTCCGGTTTCCGCCGGGAGGAGGTACGGGGGCGCCCTCGACCCGGCTGCGACAGCCTGAGCCGAAGGTCTCGCCCGCCCCGGAGACCGGGGCCGCGTGGCCGGATGCGGAACGCACCAGTATGTCGACCACGACATTGGGGGCTACTCCCCTTCGCGCGACCAGCCTAACCGATCACCCCGGCGCACCGGACGTCGCGGGTGAACAGCACCTCACCGCGCCCGGGCCAACGTCACCCCGAAGAGCCCGCCCGGGTCGGTCCAGAAGTGCGCCGCCGTGAAATCCGCCGCGTCCAGCTCGGCGGCCACCCCCTCCGGACGGAACTTCGCCGACACCTCCGTCCGAAGCTCCTCCCCGGCGTCGAACGCCACCGAAAGGTCCAGCACACGCACCCGCATCGGCCGTGTCGCCCGCAGCCGCATCTCGATCCACTCCTGCTCCGGGTCCCAGCGGGCGACGTGCGTGAACGCCTCCGGGTCGAAGTCCGCGCCCAACTCCCGGTTGACCACGTACAGCACGTTGCGGTTGAACTCGGCCGTGACTCCGGCCGCGTCGTCGTACGCCGGCACGATCACCGACGGGTCCTTCACCAGGTCGGTGCCGAGCAGCAGCCAGTCGCCGACCTCCAGCGCGGCGCGCATCGCGGCCAGGAACCCGGCCCGCTCGGCCGGCAGCAGGTTGCCGATCGTGCCGCCCAGGAACACCACCAACCGTCGACCACCGGTCGGCAGCCGGTCGAGCTGGCGGGTGAAGTCGCCCACGATCCCCCGCACGCGCAGCCCCGGATAGTCGGCGGCGATCTGCGCTGTCGACCCGAGCAGGGCGCTGACCGACACGTCGAGTGGGACGAACGTGCCGAGTCCTCCCCGGCGGGTGAACGCGTCCAACAGCAGTCGGGTCTTTTCCGACGAGCCCGAGCCCAGCTCGATCAGGGTCTTCGCGCCGGTCAGGGCCGCCACGTCGTCAGCGTGCGCGGCCAGCACCGCCCGCTCGGCCCGGGTCGGGTAGTACTCCGGCAGCCGGGTGATCTCCTCGAACAGCTCGCTGCCCCGCGAGTCGTAGAACCACTTCGGCGGCAGCCACTTGGCCTCTGCGGTCAACCCGGCCCGGACGTCCGCACGCAGACCACGCTCCAGGTCCCGCGGTTCGAGGTAGATCTCCAACGGTTCCGCGCTCATCCCCCCGCCTCCCTGCTGTCGTCAGACACCTCGCCCAGCCCGACCGGCACGGCTCACCGGATCGGCAGTTCGCACACCCGCACCTCGTCCGTCGTGGCGGCGACCAGACGCTGCTGCGGCACCGGCCGCCACCCGGGGTCGTCGTCGTGCGGCTCGGACGCCAGCACCACCGAGTCCGCCGCCGCGCGCACCGACAGCGCGTGGCCGAACGTGGTGGCCACCACCCGCCGCCCGTCAGTGAGCAGCACATTCAGTCGCGACCCCGGTGCAGCCGCGGCGACCTCGACCACCGTCCGGGCGACCGCCTCGCCCGGGTCGTCGCCGGCGCGCAGCCGATGCCGCACCAGCGCCCACAGCAGCGCCGAGTCGGTGGCCGCGTCCAGGGTCAGCAGGTCACGCACCGGCAGGCCGGCGGCGAGCGGCACCATCGAGTCGGGCCAGCCCCGGATCACCCCGTTGTGGCTGAACAGCCACCGGTCCTCGGCGAACGGGGCGGCGGCGCCGTCGAGCACCGCCATCCCCACCGTGGCGGAACGGACCGCCGCCAGCACCGCGCCGGCCCGGGTCACCGCCGCCAGCTCGGCGATCGTCGGGTCGCTCCAGATCGGCTGGGCACGCCGGTACCGCACCGGAGCGCCGCCGTCGGGATACCAGCCGACGCCGAACCCGTCGGCGTTGATCGTGCCGCCGCCGCGCATGTCACGCGGCGCCCAGGACTGACGGACCAGCGCGTACGCCGGCTCGAACAGCAACTCGGCCAGCGTGACCGGTGGTCCCAGGTAGGCGAGGTGACGGCACATCAGCGCACCCCGCGTGGCACCGGGTGCCTCACCGCGGCGACTCCTCCGCAGCGGCGTCGCGGGCACAGCGGAAGCCGCTGAAGATCTGCCGTCGGATCGGATAGTCCCAGTTGCGGAACGTCCCCCGGCACGCCGACCGGTCCGTGCCGAACGAGCCGCCGCGCAGCACCCGGTAGTCGTCGCCGAAGAACACCTCGGAGTACTCGCGGTACGGGAACGCGGTGAAGCCGGGATAACCGGTGAACGTGGTCGACGTCCACTCCCACACGTCCCCGATGAGCTGGTGCACACCCAGCGGCGACGCGCCGACCGGGTACGCGCCGACCGGTGCCGGCCGCAGGTGACGCTGGTCGAGGTTGGCGTGCGCCCCGGTCGGCTCGCCGTCGCCCCACGGGTAGCGGCGGGACCGCCCGGTCGCCGGGTCCCACCGCGCGGCCTTCTCCCACTCCGCCTCGGTCGGCAGACGCTTGCCGGCCCACGCCGCGTACGCCCGCGCCTCGTGGAAGCACACGTGCACCACCGGCTCGTCGGGACGTACCGGGTCCCATCGACCGAAGCGCCGGTACGTCCAGCGGTCTCCGTCACGACGCCAGTGCAGGGGCGCGGCGAGCTGCTCACGAACCCGGTGCTCCCAGCCCGCCGCGCTCCACCACCGCCGGTCGGAGTAACCGCCGTCGGCGATGAACGCCTCGTACGCGCCGTTGGTGACCGGTACGGCGTCGATGACGTACGCGGGCAGGTGGACCTGGTGTGCGGGGCGTTCGTTGTCCAGGGCCCACGGGTCGGTGTCGGTGCCCATCGTGAACTCACCGGCCGGCACCAGCACCTCCCCGCCGACACGGACGGTCGGCTCGGGTGGCGGCGGGGCGTGCAGGACCGCCGGCCCCGCGCGCAGTTGGTGGGTCGCGAGCATCGTCTCGTCGTGCTGCTGCTCGTGCTGCACGATCATGCCGAAGGCGAACCCGTCGGCGACCAGTGGCCGATCGGTGAAGCGCACCGCGTCGAGCAGGTCGTACACCTTGTCGCGGACCGTACCCAGGTAGGCGCGCGCCTCCGCGGGTGGCAACAGGGGCAGCGCCGGGCGGTCCCGGCGGGGCTGCTTGAACGCGTCGTACAGGTCGTCGATGTCGCAGCGGACCGGCTCGCGGCCACCCACGTCGCGTACCAGCCAGAGTTCCTCCTGGTTGCCGACGTGCGCCAGATCCCAGACCAAGGGCGACATCAGCGGAGAGTGCTGGCGCATCAGGTCGGCGTCGTCGACCGCCTCGGTCAGCAGGGCCGTTCGGGAGCGGGCACGCGCCAACTCCCCCGCGATCCGCCCCCGCAACCGTTCCCCGTCGGCCTGGTCCGTCGCACTCGCGCTCACGGTTGCACCCTCCGTCTCGCCGCTCACCGTTCGGCCCTCCGAATGGCGGCCAGTCGCCGCCGTACGCCCTCGTGGATCTCGTCGTGGGTGCCCGCCGGCAGACCCAGCCGGGGCAGGGCGTCCAGGGCCAGGTCGAACAGCGCGGCCGCCGCGGCGGCCAGCGCGGGGTCGGACAGGCCGCGCCGGGCGGCGGTCGACCAGCGGTGGGCCACCGGCTCGCTGATCGAGTACGCCGCGCACACGGTGCCCCCGTCGTGGAACAACGCGCTCAGCACCGCCAGCGGGATTCGCCAGCCCCGGTCGGGCTGGGCGTCCAGGTACCGCAGCTCCAGGTAACCGCGCGGCCGCACCGGCGGGAAGAGGGTGCTGACGTGGTAGTCGAGGTCGTCGGTGGTGGGCGGGCGGGGCAGCGCGCCGTCGAGCCAGTCGCCGAATGTGACACCCGGCGGCGGGGTCCAGTCCTGGCCAGGCCGGCGCAGACAGAGCAGCGGCGCGCCGAACACGTAACGGGTCCAGGTGGCCGTCGGATTCTCGGCGGCCGTGCCGGGCGTCCACACCGGGCGGGTACGAGCCGGGTCGATGGCCAGCCAGGCGGCCATCCGCGCGGACGCCCAACCGGTGCGCTGCCCGGCGTGTCGGCTGGCCGAGGCGAACGCCGCGAGCATCGGCGGACCGATGGCGTGGGCCGCCGCCCAGCGCGCCCCGACCTGGTCCGGCTCACCGACGTCGAGGCAGACCTGGAGGCCGGCGGTGCTGTACATCATCGTCCGGCCGGCCGGACCGCGCTCGTCGAACACGCGGCGCATGGCCCGGTAGCGGGGGGTTTCCACCACCGGGCGGGGCCGACGGTGCGGGTCGATACCGCTGCGACCCAGGGTCAGGCCGACGGCGGCCAGCAGGCCGTTCACCTGGGCGATGTCGGCCTCGGTGGCCTGGATCAACGCGCCGGTCGAGGTGCGCGGCGGGGTGGAGACCTCCAGCTGGCCACCCGGTTCGAGGGTCACCGTGCCGCCGTGTCGCAGCGGCTCGGCGGGGCTGGCCGGATCCAGCGTCACGGGGCTGTGCCGCCCCAGCGCCGCCCGCAACCGGGCCGGGTCGACCGGGCGGGCGGGATCGGCGACATCGTGCACGGTCCATTCCAGTTCGACACCCGTGTACGTCGGGGGGCCGGTCTTGAAGCAGATGCGTGCGAGATGTCGGAATGCGGCGGCGGAGTCGCGCAGGATCACGCTCCGGTCCAGCTCCGGCGACGTCACCATCGGTGCAGCCTCCTTCGTCGTGCGACGACCGCGGGCGCCGTGCCTCGACTGGTAACGCGCGCGCCACCGCGGGCCCGGCCGTCGACGCTTTCTCGACAGCGTCGGCGGGGCCACCATTTCCTGTCTAACAGACGCGCTTCCTGGTGCAGGGCAGAACGAACCGCGCCGGTCGTACGCTCAGTTGGCGGCCGGTCCCGCCGGATGCGAGGGCTTGACCTTCTTCGGGCCGGGTGGCGTCGCCGCCGGGGACGGTTCGGCGGCCGGCGTCGGTCCCGGCGGAGCGGACGGTGCCGGTGAGGGGGACGACGGCTTCGTCTCGGGGACCAGTCGCTGGCAGTACTCCTCGACAGCGGCGACCCCACCGGCGGCCGTCACCAGCCGCTGGAAGGCGGGCGTCCGTAGCGCCTTCTCCCGCTGCTCGGGCTTCTTGGCCCGCCAGGCACGGCACAGCCCGTGGACCTGACCGTCGGGCGTCGTGCCGACCGACGGCGAGGCGGACGGAAGGGGGTGTCTGGACGGCGTCGGTCCGCTGGGCCCGGTGGAGGCCGTCGCCGCCGGGCCGGTGGTGCTCGGTGGCGCGCTGGTCGGCACAGCCGGCGGCGGCGGATCGGGCGCCTTGTCCAGGCCGGCCGCGGCGAACGCGACACCGGCGGTGGCCGTGGCGGCGAGCGCGCCGAGCCACGCGACCGCGCTGGTGGTGAGCCGGAGACGGCGTGGGCGTCGGGCCACGGCGGGTGCGGGAGCGGCACGGGCGGCACGGAACGCGGCCATTGCGGCCTCCTCGCCCGCCAGTTCCCCCGGCCGGACCGGGCCCGCGGCAGCGGCGAGCAGCCCGGCCAGTGGATCGACGGACGCGTCCGGGTCGGTGACGGCGTCGCCGCGGGTGGCGTCGAACATCCGTTCGGTCTCGGCGCGGCCGGCACGCCGGTCCGGCCGGTACGGGTTCATGCGGAATCCCTTCACGTCAGCCGTCCGCCTGCTCGGCGTGGGACGTCTGCCGGGATCGGCCGATCCGTCGACGGGCCGGCGGAACCACCTCGGCGCCGAGCGGCGGTGTGCTCGGCGCTCCGGGCACCGTGCGCCGCAGACCGGCGGCCTGGGTCGTGGCGTCGCCATCGGCCGCTGGCGTCGGTACGGTCTGCCCGTCCAGCAGGGCGGCGAGTCGCCGCAGCCCACGGTGGGCGGCGGTCCGTACGGCGCCGGCCCGACGGCCGAGCACCCGACCGGCGGACTCCGCGTCCAGCCCGATCACGGCCCGTAACAACACCGCCTCGGCCTCGCGGGGTGGCAGCGTGGCGATCAGCGCCAGCGCCGCCTCGGTGCTGATCGTCTCGCCGGCCCGCTCGGCGGTGTCACCGTCGCCGGCCAGGTCGGTGAGCGCCTGCACCGGCACCGGCAGCGACGGTCGTCGCCGCATCCGCCGCAGGTGGTCCATCGCCCGGTTGCGGGCGATGGTGACCGTCCAGGCGCGGAACTCGCCGCCGGTGAAGGTGGGCAGGTCGCGGGAGATCTGCAACCAGGCCTCGGAGGCGACGTCCTCGGCGTCCGCTCCGACCAGGGCCGTCAGGTAGCGCAGCAGGCCCGGCTGGAGGCTGCGGTACAGAAAGCGGAACGCGTCCTCGTCCCCGGCCTGCGCGGCGGTGACCGCGTCGGACAGTTCGCCCGTCATCGGCGGCTCACGGAGCGGCCTGAACGCTCCGGGACCACACACGCCGGCGGCGTGGGCGATTCGCGAACCGTCGACACCGCACCCGCCTCCCCCACCGAATCCGATTCGGGCCCGCGTCCGGGCCGGCCGGGGCGTCCACACCCGGCGCGATGGCGCTCGACGCGCTGCCCGTCGGGCGGCCCGAGCCGGGCTAACGGTAGGAGGGGACCACCGACGCGACAAGTTGGGAACGCATTACGGAAGAGTGACAATTATCAAGCCGTCCCACCGGCGCGGCGCGGTAACGGCCAACGACCGTCCGACGCTCCCGACCCCAGACGGCTCACTTCGGCGGCGACCGGGCGAGCGTCCGCCGGAATGTGTCACTTTTTGTGACCTGGCGTCATCGTGCCGTCACAGACCGAGCCGGCCCTCGCAGGTCGTCCCGGTGGACCGACGGGTACGACCACACGGCCGATCCACCACGGCGCGCCGTTGTCCGCCACTCTGGGTACGGTAATGCTGTGTTGTCATCGGAGGTCGTGCTCAGCGGTCGGTACCGCCTGGACGAACGTGTCGCCACGGGCGGCATGGGCGACGTCTGGCGTGCCTCCGACCTGGTCCTCGGCCGACAGGTCGCGGTCAAGGTCCTGCTGCCGGCGCTGGTCTCCGACCCGGACTTCATCGCCCGCTTCCGGGCCGAGGCACGGATCATGGCCGCGCTGCGGCACCCCGGCATCGTCCAGGTGTACGACTGCGGCGAGGACGACCTGCCCGACGGCGGCCGGGCCGACTACCTGGTCATGGAGTTCGTCGAGGGTGAGCCGCTGTCCAAGCGGATCGAGGCGGCCGGTCGCCTCGACGTGGCCGAGACGATGTCGATCGTGGCCCAGGCGGCGCACGCGCTGGGCGCGGCGCACCGGGGCGGCATCGTGCACCGCGACGTCAAGCCCAGCAACCTCCTGGTGCAGGAGGACGGCACGGTCGTGCTGGTCGACTTCGGCGTCGCCCGCTCCACCAACGTCACGAGCATCACCAGCACCAACGCGGTGCCCGGCACCGCTCTCTACATGGCGCCCGAGCAGGCCGCCGGTCGACCGGTCAGCGGCGCCACCGACATCTACGCGCTCGGCGCCGTCGCGTACTGCTGCCTCACCGGCGGTCCGCCGTTCACCGGTGACAACCCTCTCCAGGTCGCCGTCCGGCACCTCGACGACGAGCCGCCGGAGCTGCCGCACGAGATCCCCGAGGCGGTCCGGGCCCTGGTGTCGCGGGCCCTGGCGAAGGACCCGCTGGAGCGCTTCACCAGCGGGTCGGCGATGGCCGAGGCGGCCCGCACCGCGGTCACCGGCGGCGAGCCGCCGACGGCGTTGGCGCTGCGCGAGGCCGGTCCGGGCACCCGCACCGACGTGCCGGTCGGCGCGGCGGTGGCGGGCACGGCCGACACCGGACGTCAGCGGCGGCGTGGGCCGCTGGTCGGCGCGGCGGTGGCGATGCTGGTCGCGCTGATCGGCCTCGGCGCGGCGCTGGGCGCGGCGCGCAACACCGGCAACGATCCGGCCGTCAAGCTACCGACGAACGCGCCGTCGCAGAGGCCGACCCAGCAGGCGGAGTTGCCGGCGGCGAACGAGCAGACCAGTGACGATCCGAGCCGGCCGAACCGGCCGAACGTCCCGGACGCCACCACGTCCGCGTCGGCCAGCGCCACCCCGAGCGCACAGCCCAGTCAGTCGTCCACCCCGCCGTCGCCGACGCCGAGCGCGACCACCGCGCCGCCACCCAGCGACCCGCCGAAGACCCCGTCGTCGCCGAGCAACTCGCCGGCGACCGACCCGAGCCCCTCCACCGATCCACCGACCGGCCCCGAGGACCCGGCAGGCAACTGACCAGCCGTCCCACCAGCACCGATATCCCCAAAACGGACTTACGTCGCCGAAAACCACTCTAGGCTCTCCGCAGGTCATTTCCACCGACTGCCGCGGGAGCCCGGGTGAGCGCTGAGAAGCTGGTCGTGATCGGCCAGGGGTACGTCGGACTGCCGCTGGCGATGTGCGCCGTCGAGGCGGGCCTGGACGTCGTCGGCCTCGACGTCGACGCCGACCGGGTGAAGCGGCTCGCGTCGGGTGAGTCGTTCATCGAGGACATCCCCACCGACCGGCTGGGCCGCGCGCTGGGCAGCGGCCGGTACCGCCCGAGCACCGAGTACACCGACGCCGAGGGTTTCGACATCTGCGTCATCACGGTGCCCACCCCGCTGCGCGACGGGACTCCGGATCTGAGCTTCGTCGAGCAGGCCGGTATCGGCATCGGCCCGTACGTGCGGCCGGGCTGCACGGTCATCCTGGAGTCGACCACGTACCCCGGCACCACCGAGGAGCTGCTCCGGCCGCTGCTGGAGTCGGCCAGCGGGCTGAGCAGCCCCGGTGACTTCCACCTCGGCTACAGCCCGGAGCGGATCGACCCCGGCAACCCGACCTGGCGACTGGAGAACACCCCGAAGGTGGTCTCCGGCATCGACGCGGTGTCCCTCGCCCAGGTGCAGGGGTTCTACCAGCGCATCGTGGAGCGGACCGTCGCCGTCGACTCCACCCGCGTCGCCGAGTTGACCAAGCTGATCGAGAACACGTTCCGCCAGGTCAACATCGCGCTGATCAACGAGCTGACGATGCTCTCGCACCACCTGGACATCGACGTCTGGCAGGCGATCGACGCCGCCGAGACGAAGCCGTTCGGGTTCCTGCCGTTCCGGCCCGGTCCGGGCGTCGGCGGGCACTGCCTGCCGATCGACCCGTGCTACCTGTCCTGGCAGGTCAAACGGCGTCTCGGCCGGCAGTTCCGGTTCATCGAGCTGGCCAACGACATCAACCACGAGATGCCCGAGCACGTCACGCAGCGGATCATGGCAGGGCTTAACCGGGCCGGCCGCGCGGTGAGCGGGGCTCGCCTGCTGCTGCTCGGACTCGCGTACAAGAAGAACACCGGCGACATGCGCGACTCCCCCGCCGTCGACGTGGCCCGCCGGTTGCAGGCGCTCGGCGCCGAGGTGCACGCGGTCGAGCCGTACGCGGAGGCCCACCAGATTCCCGCCGGGGTCACCGTCGTCGGGCTCACCGAGCGGGAGGTGCGGACCGCGGACGCGGTGGTGGTGGTCACCGACCACGACTGCTTCGACTACGACCTGGTCGTTCGGCACGCCCGCTACGTCTTCGACACCCGCAACCGGTGCGTCGGCGAGATGGTCGAACGCCTCTAGGCCCGGCACCGCTGGCCGGTCCCGCCGCCGGGGAAGGCGACGGGACCGGCCGGCGGATGTCGCCCCCGACAGGCTGGACAGCCCGGTCCCGGACGACGACGCCGCAGCGGGCGGTCACTGGTCGGCGAGGGCCTCGACGACAGGCCGCGACAGTGCCCGGCGGGCCGGAAGCACCGAGGCGAGCAGAGCGGCCAGCACGGCCACGCCGAGGATCGACCCGAGCTGGCCCAGTGGCAGCACCACGTGGAAGTCCCCACCGAGGCGGGCCAGCAGCGCCATCCCCGCCGCGCTGACGCCGGTGCCCAGCCCGATGCCGAGGACCGCCCCGACCACCGCCATCAGGATCGCCTCGACCGCGAGCATGGCCCGCATCCGGTTCCGGGTCAGTCCGACCGCCCGCAGCACGCCGTTCTCCCGGGTGCGTTCGACCACCGACAGGCTCAACGTGTTCGCCACGCCGACCAGTGCGATAACCACGGCCAGGCCGAGCAGCGCGGTGACGAAGGCCAACAGCATGTCCACCGTGCCGGTGAGCATTTTCTTGTACGCGCCCTGATCCATCAGGTTCACCGTCGGATAGCGGGCCAGCACCGCCCCGATCGCGTCGCGGGCCGCTTTGGCGCTCACGCCGCCGGCGGGGTCGATCTCGGCCAGGAAACCCCTCTCGCGGGGAAAGAGCGCGGCGAAGTCCGCGTCGTCCATCTCGACGACGTGCCCCTCGGGCACCGCGCCGGCGACCATGGCCGACGCATCGGCGGCGACGAGCGCTGCCACCCGGAACGGTCGCCCCGCGATGGTGACGGTGGAGCTGACCTGCCAACCGCGCGCCTGCGCCAACTCCCGGTGCACCAGGACCTGCCCCGGCCCGAGTCGCCCGACGTCGCCGGCCAGCACTCCGGTCAGCGTCCGACCGACAAGCGCCGGATGGGCCGCACGGACCTCGATGTCACCAGTGACGGTGCTGCGCTGCTCGTGCACCACACCCAACTCGGGACGCGCGGCCAGCTCACCGGCGAGCGCGGCGGGCAGGTTCTGACCGATGCCGCTGACCACGAAGTCCGTGCCGATCTGGGCATCGACGCTGCGCTCGATGCCGTCCTTGGTGCTGCGCGCGCCGACCACGAACGCCGACACCAGCCCGATCCCGATCACCAGGGCGGTCGCGGTGGCGGCGACCCGGCGCGGATTGCGCACGGCGTTGGCCACCGCGAGGCCCACGGTCATCCCGAACAGCCGCCGGGCCGGCCAACCGATCGCCCGGACCAGCGCCGGGACGAGCACCGGCCCGAACAGGACGATCCCGAAGAACGCCAACACGCCGCCGACGGCGACGAGCAGCACCTGACCGGCGCTGGCGGCACCGGCCAGCGCCGCGACGCCGGCACCGAGCACCACCGCGCCGAAGATCAGGCGCAGGCGGCCGGCGCCCCGACCGGGCTGCACCGCGGCGTCGGTGAGCGCGGCCACCGGGGCGACCCTGGTCCCCCGCCAGGCGGGCACGAGGGCGGACGCCACAGTGAGCGCGGTGCCGAGCAGCAGGCTGGTCAGCACGGTCGAGCCGGCCACGGTCAGCCCACCGGAGAACGGCACATCCAGTGCGGACATCAGCAGCCGCATACCGGCGGCGAGAGCCACCCCGAGCAGCACCCCGAGCACGGACGCGACGAGACCGACCAGCGCCGACTCCAGCACGGCGGCCCGGAAGACCTGCCCCCGGGTCGCGCCCACCAGGCGCAGCAGCGCGGTCCGCCGGGTGCGCTGCGCCAGCACGATCGCGAAGGTGTTGGCGATCACGAAGCCGGCCACCACCACCGCCACCCCGACGAAGATGAGCAGCAACATCGTGAACTGGTTCAGGTCACGGACCGCGTCGTCGACCGCCTCGTCGAGGATCTGCTGACGACCCTTGACGCTGGCGTCGACGTCCCCGACGACCGCGCGGAGCCGCTCGGCCAGCACCGTCTCGGACGTGCCCGGCCGCGCCGCGACCATGATCCGGTCGTAGCCGCGCTCACCGCTGACCGCGAGCGCGTCCGGGCCGACCAGACCGATGTACGGGCCGCCGATGTCACGGACGGTGCCGGCCACGTCGACGGTACCGACCAGGGTGTACGGACGGGCAGCGCCGCCGGTGCCACCGACCTGGACCGGGGCACCGAGGGTGAAGCCCTCCTCGGCCACTGTGGACGTGTCGAGCACCACCTCGCCCGCGCGGTCGGGTAGGCGACCGGACACCACGTCGTACGACCGCAGGGCGGCCTCGGTCGGGATCGCGGCGAGCACGGCGTAGCCCAGCACCGGCCGACCGTCCGTGCCGAGCAGCCCCCCGGCGCCGGTCAGCTCCCCGGCCGCGGCGGCCACCCCGTCGACGGCGCGGACCCTGTCGACAAGGCTCGCCGGCAGCTCCGTGTCGCCGCTCGGATAGACGCCCACGTCGGTGTGTCGGTCGAAGGTTCCGGCCCGCTCGTACGCGCCGGCCCGCATCCCGTCGACGAAGATCAGCGTGCCGGCGATGAACGCCACGCCGAGCACGACGGCCAGCGCGGAGAGCAGCATGCGCAGCGCCTCGGCGCGCAGCGAGCGCAGGGTCAAGCGGATCATGTGCGGGCTCCCGGTGCCGGCGCGGATCGGACCCCTCCGACGCTATGGCCGGTCCGACCGGATCGATCTCCACCTGCACGCTCGACCCGCGTACGCCCGAGGTAGCGCTCGGCCGCCCGCCCGTACGACCCGGGTCGTACGGGGGTTTCACCGGCCGGGCGTGACCAGGCCGCTCTCGTACGCCAGCACGACCGCCTGGACCCGGTCGCGCAGGTGCAGCTTCGCCAGGATGCGCCCGACGTGGGTCTTGACCGTGGCCTCGGCCACGTGCACCTTGGCGGCGATCTCGGCGTTGGACAGGCCCTGCGCGACAAGCAGCAGCACCTCCCGCTCCCGCTCGGTGAGCTGGGCCACCCGGGGGTCGACGGTCGGGCCCGCGCCGAGCTGACCGGCGAAACGGTCCAGCAGCCGCCGGGTGATCGACGGGGCGACCACCGAGTCGCCCCGCGCCACCACCCGGATGGCGTCCAGCAGTTCCTCCGGCGGGACGTTCTTGAGCAGGAAGCCGCTCGCGCCGGCCTGCAGCGCGGCGAAGGCGTCCGCCTCGGTGTCGAAGGTGGTCAGCACCAGCACCCGGGGCGGGCCCGACGGCCGATCGGCGCAGAGCCGGCGGGTGGCCTCCACCCCGTCCATGGTGGGCATCCGGATGTCCATCACCACCACGTCGGCCTCGGTACGGGCCAGCACCCGCAGGGCGTCCGCGCCGTCGATGGCCTCCCCCACCACCTCCAGGTCGGGTTGGGAGCTGAGCACCATCCGGAACCCGGCACGCACCAGCGCCTGGTCGTCCACGATCACCACCCGGACCGTCATGCCGCGATCACCTCCGCTGAGGGCTCCGACGGTAGCGGGAGCCGTACCTCCACCTGCCAGCCCCCGGTGGGCTGGGCCCCGGCGGTGAGGCTGCCGTCGTACACCGCCACCCGCTCGCGCATGCCGAGCAGACCGTGACCGCCGGACGGCGCCGGGCTGACCACCGGGCGGCCCCGGCCGTCGTCGACGACCCGGACCACGACGGCCTCGGCGGTGTACGCCAGGGTGACGTCCACGGCGGCCCCGACGCCGGCGTGTTTGAGCGCGTTGGTGAGCGCCTCCTGCACCACGCGGTAGACGGTCAGTTCGAGGCCCGGGGGCAGGGCCGGCGGCTGACCGGTGGCGGTGTCGTGGATGCGCAGCCCGGCGTTGCGGAAGCGGGCCAGCAGGTCGGGCAGCTCGGCCAGCGCCAGCCGGCGGTGCTCCGGGTCGGCGGCCACCACGCCCGCCCCGGTCGGGCCCGCGTCGCGCAGGACCCCGACCAGCCGGCGCATCTCCTCCAGCGCGGAGCGGCCGGTGTCGGCGACCACCTTCACGGCGGTCCGGGCCTGCTCGGGGTCACGGTCGAGCATGAACCGCGCCCCGTCCGCCTGGACGATCATCACCGCCATGCTGTGTGCCACCACGTCGTGCAACTCGCGGGCGATCCGGGTGCGCTCCTCGGCGACCGCCGCGCGGGACTCGGCCTCCCGCTCGCGTTCCAGGGTGGCCGCCCGTTCCTCGAGGCTGAGCACGTAGAGGCGGCGGGTCCGCACGTTCAGCGCGACGAGCCAGACCGCGCCGGTGACCAGCGCGTACCACAGCGCGGTCACCCACCACATGATGACGCCGGGGGTCTGCGCGGCGGCGAGCAGCACGCCCACGGCGGCGACCGCGCCGGCCAGCACGCCGTCGCGCAGACGCCTGCCGTACTTCACGACGCTGTAGAGCGCGATGAGGACGGCGACGTCGAAGGCGAGCGGACCCCAGCCGGCGATCACCTGGACCAGGGCGAGCGCCGCCACGACGACGGTCACCGCGCTCGGGTGGGTGCGGCGGAACAGCAGCGCCACCGCCATGCCGACGCCGACGCCGGCGGCCCAACCGCCGGGCTGTGCCACCGCCGAGGCGAGACCGACGAACGCCACCACGCCGGAGACCGCCACGTCGAAGGCGACGCCGCGCAGGGGGCGGCCGAACAGCGTGCGTCTCACGGTCACCCAGCGTACGGGTCGCCGACGGTCAGGGCGGGGTCAGCTCACGCAGGCGGGTGATCTCGATGGCCTGTTCGGTGGCCAGGGAGGTGGCCAGCTCGTTGAGGGTCGCGTCGACCCCGACCGACAGCAGGTCGGTGGCCATCGTGACGGCCCCCTGGTGGTGCTCGCTCATCATCGCGATGAAGAGTCTGTCGAACTCGACGCCCTGGGCGGCGGAGAGCCGCCGCATCGCCTCGGGGGACTGCATGCCACGCATGCCGGCGTGGTCGTGGCCGGGCGCCGTCTCGGGCAGCCCACGGGTGGAGAGCCAGCCGCGCAGGACGCTGATCTCGGGGCCCTGGCCGGCGCGAATCCGGTCGGCGTAGGCGCGGATGCGGGGGTCGGCCGCGTGGTCCTTCGCGAGCGTGCTCATCTCCAGCGCCTGCTGGTGGTGCGGGATCATCATCTGGACGTAGACGGTGTCCAGGGCGTTGTAGCGGGGTGGGCTGTCGTCGCGCAGCTCGTGCGCGGACCGGGCGACGGCCGGCTCCCCCGGGCGGCCGGGCACGAGCACCGGCGGGGGTGGTGGACCGGTCGGGGCGGTCGTCGGCGTGGGGGACGCCGAGACGCGCGCGGCAGCCGGCCGGCCGGGGTCACCACCGGCGCGGACCGCGAGCACCACCAACACCACAACGATGGCCGTCGCTATGACGACGGCCAGTAACCGACCACGTCGGACGGTCATGCCGCACCCCCCTCAGGTCGAGGTCGCAGCGATCTTATCCATTGACGAGTCGACGTAGATGTGACCCGGGTCACATCGATGATCTCCGTGGCTCGGTAAGGTACCGACAACGTCATCCCCCCTTTCGAAGGGCGCTGCCAATGATCAAGTTGGCCACCGCACGGCTCCGACAACTCCGCATCGTCAGCCTGGCCGCGACAGGCCTGCTGCTGACCAGCGTCGCCCTGGCGACGCCGAGCAACGCGCAGGAGGCCGCCCCTGTCGCGGCACCAGCGGCCGCCGCCGCCAACGACATTCCGGGCGTCGACGAGATCCGCAGCAGCCCCAACCTGCGGCAGATCGCCAACCTCCCCAAGCAGGCGCCGTTCGACACGACGGCCGCGCTCAACAGCGACATGGCCTTCCAGGGCAAGTACGCCTTCGCCGGCAACTACAACGGGTTCGTCGTCTACGACATCTCCCGGCCCAGCGCGCCCAGGATCACCGCGCAGGTCAACTGCCCGGGCTCGCAGAACGACATCTCCGTCTACGGCAACCTGCTCTTCGTCTCCACCGACTCGTCGCGTAGCGACGACTCGTGCGCGAGCGTGGCGCAGCCGGCGTCGGTGAAGGAGTCGTGGGAGGGCATCAAGGTCTTCGACATCAGCGACAAGGCCAACCCGCGCTACATCAAGTCCGTCGAGACCGCCTGCGGCTCGCACACCCACACGCTGGTGCCGGGCAAGGACCGCAAGAACGTCTACCTGTACGTCTCGTCGTACAGCCCGCGGGCCGAATTCCCCGACTGCCAGCCGCCGCACGACTCCATCTCCATCGTCAAGGTCCCGGTGAAGAAGCCGACCGACGCGTCCGTGATCTCGACGCCGAACCTCTTCCCGGACGGCGGTTTCCCGGGCAGCGAGACCGGCTCGGCGACCACCGGCTGCCACGACATCACCGCGTACCCGGCGAAGGACATCGCCGCCGGCGCCTGCATGGGTGACGGCGTCCTGCTCGACATCAAGAACCGCGAAGCGCCCAAGGTGATCACCCAGGTTCGCGACACGGTCAACTTCGCCTTCTGGCACTCGGCCACCTTCAACAACGCCGGCACCAAGGTCGTCTTCACCGACGAGCTGGGTGGCGGCGGCGCGGCCACCTGCAACGAGACCGTCGGTCCCGACCGGGGCGCGGACGCCGTCTACGACATCACCGGCCGTGGTAACGCGCGCAAGCTGGAGTTCCGCAGCTACTACAAGATCCCCCGGACCAACGCCGAGACCGAGAACTGCGTGGCCCACAACGGCTCGCTGATCCCGGTGCTCGGGCGGGACATCATGGTGCAGGCGTGGTACCAGGGCGGCATCTCCGTCTGGGACTTCACCGACTCGCGCCACCCCAAGGAGATCGCCTACTGGGAGCGGGGCCCGCTGTCCGACACCCAGGCCGTCACGGGTGGCGCCTGGTCGACGTACTACTACAACGGCAACATCTACTCCAACGACATCCAGAAGGGCCTGGACGTCCTGGAGCTGAACGACTGGCGGACCTGGTCGGCGAACCTGACCCGGTTCCACGAGCTGAACGTGCAGACCCAGCCCGGTTACCTGAGCTGGTAGCACCGACGCGCGATCCGGGCCCGGCCTCTCGTCGAGGGGCCGGGCCCGGCCGCGTCGGCCCCCGCCCGGCCGGTGGGCCTGGTCACCCAGGCGGGGGTTGACGAGCGCCTGACCGGCCCCTGTGTCAACGTGGTCACCCGTGAAGTCTGCCGCCGGCGCGCCGCCGGCCCCGCCCGAGCCGACCGCGCGCTGGCGTCCCCACCCGCTCGACGTGGTGGCCGTCGTCCTCGCGGTGGCCGGCGCGGTCTGCGCGCTGACCGGGCTGCTGCCCCGCGCCGAGACCACGGCCACCCTGCACCGCATCCTGCCGCTGCTGCTCTTCCTCGGCACCGTGATCGTGCTTGCCGAGCTGACCGCCGTCGCGGGTGTCTTCGACGTACTGGCCAGCCGGCTCGCCATCGCGTCGCGGGGCCGCTGGGCGGCGCTGTTCCTGCTCTGCGGCGGCCTCGCCACGGTGACCACCCTCGTGCTCAACCTCGACACCACCGCCGTGCTGCTCACCCCGGTGCTGCTCGCCCTGGCCCGCGGCCTGCGCGTGCCGGCGGCGCCGCTCGCGGTCACCACGGTCTGGCTGGCGAACACCGCCAGTCTGCTGCTGCCGGTGTCGAACCTGACGAACCTGCTGGCCGCCGACCGGGTCGGCCTCACCCCGCTGGCCTACGCCGAGCGCATGGCGCTGCCGCAGCTCGCGGCCGTGGCGGTCACGATGCTGCTCCTCTGGTACGGCTGGTGGCGGCGGGAACGGCCGGAGGGTGGACGCTTCGTCCCGCCGGCCCCGCACGTGCCGACCGACCCGGTGCTGCACCGCACCGCCCTCGCCGGCTGTCTGCTCTTCGTCGCCGGCATCCTCGCCGGGGTGGAGATCGGGCTCGCCTCCACCGTCGCCCTCGCGCTGGTGCTGGTCGGCTTCGTGGTCCGCTCCCCCGCGACGCTGCGCCCCGGGTTGGTGCCGGTACGGCTGCTGCTCTTCGTCGTCGGACTGTTCCTGGTGGTGCAGACCCTCGGCCGACACGGGCTCGACGACCTGGTCGCCGACCTCGTCGGCGCCGACGGTGGGGCGGCCGGCGCGCTACGAGCCGGCGGTACGGGAGCGCTGCTGGCCAACGCGGTCAACAACCTGCCGGCGTACCTGGCCGGCGAGGCGGTGCTGCCGACCGCCGACCACACCCGTCTGCTGGCCCTGCTGATCGGCACGAACGTCGGCCCGTTGGCCGCCCCCTGGGCGTCGCTGGCCACCCTGCTGTGGTTCGAGCGGTGCCGGGCGGCCGGCGTGGCGGTGCCGGTGAGACGGTTCGTGCTGACCAGCAGCCTGCTCGCCGTCGCCGGCACCCTCGCGGCGGTCGGCGCGCTGCTGCTGGTCAGCTGAGGGCCGTCACCCGGCGGCCCGCTCCACCACGAACATGAAGCAGCCGTAGACCACGTTGCGGCTGTGCAGTTGGTGCACCTGCGGGTCGGCGAACAGCTCCGCGATCACCGCCTCCGGGTCCGTGCCGTCGTGCAGCCGGCCGCCGCAGATCCGCCCCTGCCGGTCGTACGCCCGCAGAACCTGGGGACGTCCCCGCCAGTCCGGCGGGTGGCCGCCGCCGTGGGCCGGGCCGGGGCAGGCGGCGGCGTGCGCGAAGACCGGCCCGATCTCCCGGTACGCGACGGCGCGGATCGGCGGAGCGTAGCCGAAGAGCAGCATCGCCTCCCCCGCCTCGGCGTCGCGCAGGCAACAGCGCAGCGGCTCCCCGCCGCCGGCCAGGCGCCCTTCGACGCGCTGGCCGGCGGCGTCCCGGCCGGTCCGACGGACGAGGTCCAGCGCCGCAGCCGGCACGGCGTGGACGAGGAAGGTGGCGGTGGTCGTCATGCGTCCAGCCTGCCCAGGCGCCGGTGCGGATGCTGGCGGTGATCGGACCTGACGCTGGGGACGGCCCGGGCACCAACCGCCGGCGCGACCGTCAGGCGCGGTCGACGGCGAGCTGAAGCTCGGTGACGCCCTGCTCCGGGGAGTCCTGGAAATATTCCAGGTACACCTCGCGGGCGAATCCGTCGGTGCGGTAGCCGTGCTCCTCGATCCAGCGGGCGAGCGCCTGGATGCTTCGGTCGG
The DNA here is from genome assembly GCF_040608555.1 of Micromonospora sp. NPDC005172. Lineage (NCBI taxonomy): Bacteria > Bacillati > Actinomycetota > Actinomycetes > Micromonosporales > Micromonosporaceae > Micromonospora > Micromonospora sp. NPDC005172. Next base: position 12,649 of record NZ_JBEXIL010000052.1, on the reverse strand, counting down.
CGTCGTCCATCGAGCCGTGGTGCACGATCGTCGCTGCCGTCCCGACCGCCGGCAGGTCCCGCACCGTCACGTCGGGAATCGCCGCGACACCGCCGCCGACATTCACCCCGGCGTGCACCACCACGGCCTCGCCCGCACCGTCGGCCGGTTCGTACCAGGCGATGGCCGGGCCGGACGGGGTGACTCCGGCGGCGTCGAGCCGGCGGAACAGCTCCGGATAGAGCGGCTGGATCACCGGACCGATGTCCTGACTCTCGTAGCTGGGCGCGACGGCGGTCAGCTCCGCCACGCGCACCGGCGCGATCTGCTTGAGTACGACGTCCTGGCTGGTCATCCGACCCTCCGATTCGATCATCCGGAGCCTCGCCTCGACGGCCGCGAGCCGGGCGCTGTCGGCGGCCAACTGCGCCGTCAGCTGGCTGCGCCGCAATCGCAGCATGCCGCGCAGCTCGACGACGTCGACGACGTCGTCCAGGATCGCCCGCACCTGCTCCAGGGTGAGCCCCAGTTCCTTGAGGGCGATCACCCGGTTGAGCCGACGCAACTGCTCGGCCCGGTAGGAGCGGTAACCGGTGTGCGGGTCGACGCTGGCCGGGCGGAGCAGGCCGATGCTGTCGTAGTGACGCAGCATCCGCACCGACACGCGGCCCAGTCGGGCGAAGTCTCCGATGGTGAACATGATCCCCTCACGCTCGTCCCTGACACGGTGTCAGAGTCAAGCGTCGGGTGGCTGCTCAGCCGACGGGTGAGCGACGGGGCGGGCGTGGCCCGACCAGTCGGCGGACCATCGGCGCCGCGTTCCACTTCGCCGCCCCGACCAGGTCGCGGGCGTGTTCCAGGACCGTGTAGTCGGGCCGGTTCATCCCGTCGGCGATGGCCCGGTCCAGGTCGTTGCCGCACCGGCTGAGCACGGTGTCGAAGTCGCGGCGGACCGGCTCCAGCAGGTCGTACCCGAACGACCGGTGCATCCGGGCGAACAGTGGCTTGTAGAGCCGCACCCGCTCGTGCAGACCGGAGGAGTACGACATCGGGTGCTTCGGCCGTCGCAGGACGTAGTCCGGCAGCACGTCGGCGAACGCCCGCCGCACGATCCACTTCTCCTGGCCGTCGCGCACCTTCAGGTCCAGGGGCAGACGCATCGCCAGCTCCACCACGCTGAGGTCGAGGAACGGCACCCGCGCCTCCACCCCGTGCCCCATGGCGGCCCGGTCGACGCGCTGCAACTCGGTACGGCACAGGTTGCGGATGCGGTGCAGGAACAGCCGGCGGGACGCGATGGGGTCGACCTGGCGGTACATCGGGTACCCGCCGAACAGCTCGTCGGAGCCGTCACCGGTGAGCACCACCTTGACGCCCAGGTCACGCAGGCGCCGGAAGATCGGCACCGAGACGACGGCGTTGATGATGTCGCCGTACTCGGTCAGCTCGGAGATCCGGATCGCCTCGCGCACGTCGGCCAGCCGGATGTCACGCGGGCGCAGCTCGACCACCACGTGCGGCACGTCGAGGTCGGCGGCGAGCCGCCGGGCGTACGCGACGTCGGGGCTGTCCGGCACGCCCACCGTCACCGCCACGCAGTCCGGGTGGATGTCGCGTACCTGCCGCAGCGTCAACGAGCTGTCCAGCCCGCCGGAGAGGACCACGCCGACGGTCAGGTCGGTCTCCACCCGCATCCGGATGGCGTCGGTCAGCGCGGCCCGGACGAGCAGGGTGGCCTCGTCCGGGTCGTCGATGACCGGCAGGCCCTCGCCGATGGTGAGCAGGTCGACGTACGGGCGCAGCCGCACCGGCCCGTCGGGCTCGGCCCAGCCGTGGTGACCGGGAGGCACCTCGGTTACTGGCGCCTGGTGCCCGACGAGCGCCTTGACCTCGGAGGCGAGGTACAGGCAGCCGGGCCGACGGGACCAGTACAGCGGTTTCACCCCGAGCGGGTCGCGGGCCAGGTACGCCCGGCCGGTGGCGCGTTCGACGACCGCGAAGGCGTACTCGCCGCGCAGCCGCGTCACCGCCGCCTCGCCCCACTGCTGGAAGGCCGCCAACAGCACCTCGGTGTCGCTCTCGGTGCGGAAGACCTGTCCGAGTCGGGTGAGCTGCGCGCGTAGCTCCCGGTGGTTGAAGATCTCGCCGTTGAAGCAGAGCAGCCAACGCTCGTCGGTCGACGTCCAGGGCTGCACGGCCCGGTCGCGGTCCACGACGCGCAGCCGTCGGGTGCCGGCGAGCAGGCCCGTCTCGCAGCGGGTCTCGGTGACCTCGCCGCGTGGAGCGAGGACGGCGAGCATCCGCCGGAAGGTGGCCGGGTCGGCCTCGGGGCCGAGACTCAGAGCGATACCGCACACGGGCTCAGATCCCCATCTCGGCCTCGTACGCCCGGCGCAACCGACCGCGCGCGGTGGGCGCGAGGCACAGGTGCCAGGCCTGCCCCTCGTCGATCACGTTCAGGTCGCCGGCCTCCTGGTGGGCCAGCAGCAACTCCGCGAGGGCGTCGCGCGCGCCGAACCGCGTGAACCAGGCCAGCTCGACGTCGACCGAGTAGCCGAGGCAGTGTCCACTGGGCAGCATCGCCGCGTAACCCAGGCGGCGCAGCCGGTACTGGTGCTCGGTGCTGCGTACCAGACTGGTCACCCAGAGCGGCGGGGTGCCCGGCGGCGCGGCGGCGGCGAACTCCCGACCCAGTTCGTTGAGGAGCGCGACCACCTCCCGGCGGGCGCGGCGGAACAGCAGTCCGGCGGTGCGCGGCGTCGCGTCCGGGCGCAGCCGCCGACGCAGTCCGCGCGCGGCGCGTCCCAGGACGGTCGCGGGTTGCTCCTGGTACCGGAAGCGCAGCAGGTCGCGGCGGCGCAGCCACTCCAGGTCGACGAGCTCCGCGCTGCCGTTGACCTGGTCGTCGGTGCGGAACACGGGCGCGTCCTGCCACCACAGCACGTCGATGCGCGAGAGCAGGTAGATCCGGACCAGCGCGGTGAGGTCGCGCGCCGACGTGCGCTCGTTCGGCTGGTAGCGCGCCATTTCCAGCAGCAGCGTCTCGCGCGCGCCGAGCAGGCCCTGCGGGGTGGCGTCGAGCACGGCCGCCAGGGCCGGTTCGCGTAACCGCTCGTCGATGAGCACCTGACGGGCCCGGGTGCTGGTGGCATCGGCCAGGGCCCCCACCTCGACGAGCAGGTCGGCGACGGCCGCCCGGTAGGCGGCGAGGTCGGGGGCGGCACTGGGCAGGCGACGGGCGGCGGCGCCGGAGGGCCGGCGGCGGGCTGGCGCGGTGGGTGACGCGGGCGGGCCGGGTCGCTGCCCCGGACTACGGCTGGGCACTCGCATGACGGGGTCCCTTCTCCGGTCACGGCGCTGAGTGAATCACCCTGAAAAACACCGTAATCACCGAGACCTGGCGCAGACCGAACAATCCTCCGATCTCACCCAAAGAAGCTCTCCGCGCTTCGTACCCCTCGCGGCGCGGCAGGTCACTCGAGTGGGGTGACCGTCCGGTCCGTACCGTCGTAGCTGCGGGCGGCGACGAACGCGCCCGTCGGGCGCTGCCCACCGGTCACCGCGCGGGCCATCCGCAGGTCCGCGTCACGGAACCGCAGCGCCAGGCTGAGGTGCGGCACCCACGCTCCGGGGGCGTGCCAGGGGCGGTGCCCGTCGGCCTGCTCGAGGACGTCCCAGACGGCGGTGTGCAGCGCGGTCAACGCCGGAGTGGGCCGCACGAGCCAGACCAGCGGGGCGCTGCCGTCGAGGACGACGACCCGGTCCAGCGTCACCGGCACCGGCAGCGCGGCGTCGAACACCTCGGCCAGGCGATGCCCGACACCGGACGGGAAGTCGTCCACGGCTGCCAGTGTCAGGTGGGGACGGTTCGTCGGATGGATGTTGCGGGCCAGGCTCGGCAGCCCGGCGGCGGCCAGCCGCGTCCAGGCCGTCCGGATCGCGGCGTCCAACCCGGGCGAGCAGACCAACTCCACCGTACGCACGCAGACACGCTAGCCCGGACGCGTCACCGACCTCGGCTTCGTCGCGATCCCGGTGGGTCTGCGGGGCGCCCCTGCTCACGGATCAGAGCCAGCCGTTGTCCCTGGCCGTGCGTACCGCCTCGGCGCGGTCGGTCGCGCCGAGCTTCTGCACGGCGGCGGAGAGGTGGTTGCGCACGGTGCCGGTGGACAGGTGCACCCGACGGGCGATCACGGCGACCGGCGCGCCGAACTCGGCCAGCCGCAGCGTCTCCAGTTCGCGGGGCGTCAGCGGGCACTCCGGCAGCGTCAACGCGTCGGCGGCCAGGGACGGGTCGACGTACCGGCCGCCGGCATGCACCCGGCGGATCACGTCGGCGAGCGCGCCACCGGGCGAACCCTTGGGCAGGAAGCCTCGGGCGCCGGCGGTCAGTGCCTGGCGCAGGTGACCCGGCCGGCCGTGTCCGGTGAGGACCACCACCGCACATTCGGGGCGCGCACGGGTCAGTTCGGCGGCGACCGCGATGCCGTCCAGGCCGGGCATCTCCAGGTCCACGACCGCCACGTCCGGGCGGTGCGCGAGCGTCGCGGTCACCGCAGCCGGGCCGTCGGCGGCGTGCGCCACCACCTCGATGTCCGGCTCCAGGCCGAGCAGCGCGCCGACCGCGACGCGGACGAGGTCCTCGTCGTCGGCGAGCAGGACGCGGATCATGTCGCCGCCGGCACGGTGGCCTCGAGCGTGAACACGCCCGCCTCCCGGCGTACCCGCAGATCGCCTCCGGCGCCGGCGAGCCGATCGGCCAGTCCGCGCAGGCCGTGGCTGTGCGCGTCCGGGCCCCGGTCGTCGGCACCGTCGTTGACCACCGTCATCCTGGCCACGTCGTCCTCCCGCTCGATGGTGATCCGGCACCAGTCGGCCCGGCTGTGCCGCAGCAGGTTCGTTCCGGCCTCGCGCAGCACCGCCGCCAGTTCGGTGGCGGCGGACTGCGGCAGGTCCGCCGGCGGCGGTCCGACCGTGCACCGTACGCCGCAGGACCGCAGCACCCCCACGATCGCGGTGAGCTGTTCGTCGAGGTCGACGACGCGGTAGCCGTGCACGGTCTCGCGTACCTCGGTCAGCGCGGACGCGGCGAGTCGCTGCACCTCGGTGGCCTCCCGACCGGCGCGCTGGGGGTCGACCGGGGCGAGCCGGGCGGCGAGTTCGGCCTTCAGGGCGATCACCGTGAGACGGTGGCCGAGCACGTCGTGCACGTCGCGGGCGAAGCGCAGCCGCTCCTCGGCGGCGGCCAGCCGGGCCTGCGCCGCCTGGCCCTGCCGGGCGTCCACCAGGAGGTCCCAGAACCAGACCTGGAAGCCGTTGACGGCCGCGACGGCCACCCCGATCCCGCCGGTCACCGCCAGGTGGCGGGCGACCGAGCCACCGGTCCACCACGCTATGGCCACCGACACCAGCAGGACGGCGGCCGCCAGCGCGAGCGCCGCCGGTGGTCGGACGAGCAGCGGCGCCATGCCGATCAGCGCCGCCCCGAGCCACGCCCAGGTCGGCCAGGCACCGGCCGCCACCGGCCCCACCAGCGGAACGGTCAGCACCGCAGCCCCGGCCAGGGCCAGGTGGGCGCGGCGACGCCAGCGCCTGTCGAGCCACGGGGTCACGGCCGCGTACAGCACGGCGGTCTGGGCGATCACGAAGGCGAGAACGCCTACCGCGCCGAGCGCCGCCCGGGTCGCATCGGGCTCGCGGGTCAGACCGACCGCGGGCAACAGGACGCTCGCCCAGACGCCGGTGACGAGTGACAGCAACGTCGCCTGGCGAGCCCGGCGCAGGCGGCGGTCCGCCCGCGGAGTCCCCGCCTCGGTCAGCACGCACCGATCCTAGGACCGCCGGGCGCACGGTCCACCCATGCGAGATGTCACGGTCCGACCGTGCGGCCCGCCCGAACTTCCGGTGACGGACGCATCTGCCCTCACCGCCGCGCCGCCGGCAGGGTCGAGGCATGGACAAGACACAGATGTACGCAGACAGCGCGCCCGTCGTACCGTCGGCCCGGCCCGTGCCGACCGGCCAGCCGGCGCCCCCGGTCCGGGCGGCGACCGGCGGCAGGCGGGGGTGGTGGTGGCACCTCGGCGAGATGGCGATCGCGATGCTCGTCGGAATGGTGCTGCTCGAACCGCTGTGGGACGCGGCCGGCACGCTGCTCGGGGTGGGCGCGACGCTGGCTCGCCCGGAGGTGGCCGCGCTGGTGATGGCGACCAACATGACGATCGGCATGTCGGTGTGGATGCGGCACCGGGGACAGCACTGGCAAGGGGTCGTCGAGATGGCCGCCGCGATGTACGTCCCGTTCCTGCTGCTGTTCGTGCCGTTCCGGGCCGGTCTGCTGGACGGCGACGCCCTGCTGCTCGGCGGGCACCTGTTGATGGTGCCGGCCATGGTGCTGGTGGCGCTTCGCCATCGGCACCACCCGCCGACGGCGGTACGCCGGCACCCGGCCGTGGTGGCGCTCGCCCGACGCTGGCCGACCGGCCTGGCGCTGCTGATGACCGTCGACATCTGGATCGACCCGCGGGTGCTCAGCCCGTGGACGATGCTGGTGCTGCCCGGCGGGTACCTGGTGATCGGCCTGGCCCGGCGGACGCTGCGCGGGCCGCGCGTGCTCGCCATCCACCTGGCCGGCCTGGCGGTCTGGGTCGCCCTGACGCTGGTCGCCGTCGCGGTCAGCGGGCGGACCGCCGCGTGGCTGGTGGCGCTCGGTTGGCTGGCCCACGCGGGGTGGGACCTGGTCCAGCACCGCACCGGCCGGGTGGTGCCGCACGGGTACGCCGAGTGGTGCGCCGTGCTCGACACGTCCCTCGGCGCGGTGATGGTGCTGGCGATTCTGACCGCCGACGGCTGAGCCCCGCGGCCATGTTGTGCCGGTCGGCGCAGCGGCCGCGACGGCGTGATGAAAAGCTTGACCCATGAGTTCCGCACCTGCACAGCACGACGCACCGACCGCCATCGACCCCGACGTGACCGCTTTCACGGATCTGGGGCTGCGCGCCGAACTGCTGGGCGCGTTGTCCGCCCTCGGCTACGAGGAGCCGACCCCCATCCAGCGGGAGGCCATCCCACCGCTGCTGGAGGGTCGGGACCTGCTGGGGCAGGCCGCCACCGGCACCGGCAAGACGGCCGCGTTCGCGCTGCCGCTGCTGAACCTCATGACGGCCCACCGCGACGGCGGGGACCCGGTGGCGCTGGTGCTGGTGCCGACCCGGGAACTGGCGGTACAGGTCTCCGAGGCGTTCCACCGCTACGGCAAGGACCTGGGCGCGCGGGTGCTGCCGATCTACGGTGGGCAGCCGATCGGGCGGCAGTTGCGCGCGCTGGACAGCGGCGTCGACGTGGTGGTGGCCACCCCGGGGCGCGCCCTGGACCACATCGCCCGGGGCACGCTGCGCCTCGGCGGCCTGTCGACGGTGGTGCTCGACGAGGCCGACGAGATGCTCGACATGGGTTTCGCCGAGGACATCGAGGCGATCCTGGAGCACGCCCCCGCGCAACGTCAGACGGTGCTCTTCTCGGCCACCATGCCGTCGAGGATCGACGGGATGGCCCGCCAGCACCTCAACGATCCGGTCCGGATCGAGATCGGTCGGGAGCAGCAGGTCGCGGGTGAGGCGCCCCGGGTCCGACAGAGCGCGTACATCGTGACGCGCGCGCACAAACCGGCCGCGCTGGGTCGCGTCCTGGACGTGGAGTCGCCGACTGCGGCGATCGTGTTCTGCCGCAGCCGTGAGGAGGTGGACCGGCTGACCGAGACGATGAACGGCCGGGGCTACCGCTCCGAGGCGCTGCACGGCGGGATGAGCCAGGAGCAGCGGGACCGGGTGATGTCCCGGCTGCGGGCGGGCACGGCGGACCTGCTGGTGGCCACCGACGTGGCGGCCCGTGGGCTGGACGTCGAACAGCTCACCCACGTGGTCAACTACGACGTGCCGTCGGCCCCCGAGTCGTACGTGCACCGGATCGGTCGGGTCGGCCGGGCCGGGCGCGAGGGCGTGGCGATCACCCTCGCCGAGCCGCGCGAGCACCGGATGCTCAAGACCATCGAGCGGGTGACCGGGCAGCGGATCACCATCGACAAGATCCCGACCGTGGCGGACATGCGTACCCGGCGGTTGGAGCTGACCCAGGCGGCGCTGCGCGAGAGCCTGCTGGAGGACGACCTCGACCCGTACCGGGTGATCGTCGAGACGCTGACCGACGAGTTCGACCTGATGGAGGTCGCCCTCGCCGCCGTGAAGCTGGCCCACGAGGTGACGTCGCCGGGCTCCGACGACGAGGAGGAGATCCCGCAGGCTCCGGTCCGCGCTCCACGCGAGGGTCGAGGTGAGGTGGGCGGCCGAGGCGGCGACCGGCGCGGCGGCAGCCGGCCGCGCATCGGCGGGGGCAACACCGTCCAGGTGTTCGTCGGCCTGGGCCGACGCGCGGGCGTCCGCCCCCAGGACCTGGTGGGCGCCATCACCGGCGAGACCGGTATCCGCGGCCGGGACATCGGCTCGATCGAGATCGCCGACCGGTTCTCCCTGGTGGAGGTGCCGCAGGGCGTGGCCGACGAGGTGATCTCCGGGTTGCGCCAGAGCACGATCAAGGGCCGCAAGGCCACCGTGCGCCGCGACCGCGGACGCGACGAGCACTGAACGCGCCCGCCGGCGACCACCGGGTACGGCGGTCGCCGGCGCCGCGGGTCAGAAGGAGTACGGGCCGAAGCGTCCCCACGCCACCACGGCGGCGAGGACGAGCAGCACCGCGCAGGTGATCGCGCCCTGGATCTCCAGCCGACGCTCGGCCGCCGTGTCACGCCTCTTCCTGTCGCGCAGGTGCACCAGGAAGCCGCCGATCATGACGATGACCAACCCGACGGCTGCCAACGGGGTGAGCACGGTGGCGATGCCGGTGAGCGGGGGCAGCACCAGCCCGACGGCGGCCAGCACCTCCACCGCGCCGAGGGCCCTGACCTGCGACGGCGGGACCGGGTCCACCCACCGCATCATGTCGCGCAGCTTGTCCTTGGGTTGGGTCAGCTTGGCCAGGCCGGCGCCGACGAAGATGACGGCGAGCAGGATCTGGATGATCCAGAGCACCAGGTTCACGGGGGTTACCTCCGGGGGCACCGCCTCGCGGCGGAGAGGTGGTTGACGCTTCGAGCGAGACAGTAGCCCTCGATGCCCGTACGCCGATGACCCCCGCCGTCGATGGACGGCGGGGGTCATCGTGGTGGAGCGTCAGACCGTGAAGAGCGCCGGTCCGTCCAGTGCCTGGACGTCGGCCGGGCGCAGCGCCAGGGCGAGCACGTCGGCCACGTCGGCCAGGGTGTGCACGGTCAGCGCCTCGCGCACCTCGGTCGGCAGGTCGTCCAGGTCCGGCTCGTTACGCGCCGGGATGATCACCTCGGTGAGGCCGGCCCGGTGCGCGGCGAGCAGCTTCTGCTTCACCCCACCGATCGGCAGCACCCGACCGGAGAGCGTCACCTCGCCGGTCATCCCGAACTCGGGGCGGACCGGACGACCGGTGACCAGCGACGCCAGGGCCGTGACCATGGTGATGCCGGCACTGGGGCCGTCCTTGGGCACCGCGCCCGCCGGGACGTGCAGGTGGATCCGCCGTCCCGCCAGGGCGTTCGGGTCGATGCCGAGCCGACGCCCGTTGGAGCGCAGGTACGACAGCGCGATGTGCGCCGACTCCTTCATCACGTCGCCGAGCTGGCCGGTCAGGGTCAACCCCGGCTCGCCCTCCATGCTCGTCGCCTCGATGAAGAGGACGTCGCCGCCGGCGCCGGTCACCGCGAGCCCGGTGGCGACACCGGGAACCGCCGTGCGCTCGGCCGACTCCGGGGTGAACTTCGGTCGTCCCAGGTAGCCGGTGAGGTTGTCGGTGTCGACGCGTACCGGGGTCGGGTCGGTCGCCAGCGTCACCGTCACCTTGCGCAGGATCTTCGCCAGGGACCGTTCGAGCTGCCGGACACCCGCCTCCCGCGTGTACTCCCCCGCGATCAGCGCGAGCGCCTCGTCGGCCACTGTCACCTCGTCGGCGGTCAGGCCGGCCCGCTCCCGCTGCCGGGGCAGCAGGTGGTCACGGGCGATGGAGACCTTCTCGTCCTCGGTGTACCCGTCCAGCATGACCAGCTCCATCCGGTCCAGCAGCGGGCCGGGGATGGACTCCACCACGTTGGCGGTGGCCAGGAACAGCACGTCGGACAGGTCCAGGTCGACCTCCAGGTAGTGGTCCCGGAAGGTGTGGTTCTGGGCCGGGTCGAGCACCTCCAGCAGGGCGGCGGCCGGGTCGCCGGCGTAACCGGCGGAGACCTTGTCCACCTCGTCGAGGAGCACGACGGGGTTCATCGAGCCGGCCTCGCGCAGCGCGCGGACGATACGGCCGGGCAGCGCGCCGACGTAGGTGCGCCGGTGACCGCGGATCTCCGCCTCGTCGCGGACGCCGCCGAGCGACACCCGGACGAAGTTGCGCCCGAGCGCCCGCGCCACGGACTCGCCGAGGCTGGTCTTGCCGACCCCGGGAGGGCCGGCGAGGGCGAGCACCGCGCCGGAGCCGCGTCCGCCGACCACGCCGAGGTTGCGCTCGGCGCGGCGGTTGCGCACGGCCAGGTACTCCAGGATGCGGTCCTTCACGTCGGACAGGCCGGCGTGGTCGGCGTCGAGCACCGCCCGGGCCGCGGCCAGGTCGGTGTTGTCCTGGGTACGCGTACTCCACGGCATCTCGAGGACGGTGTCCAGCCAGGTACGGATCCAGCCCGCCTCCGGGGAGGCGTCACTGGCCCGCTCCAGCTTGCCGACCTCGCGCATGGCCGCCTCGCGGACCTTGTCCGGCAGGTCGGCGCTCTCCACCCGGGAGCGGTAGTCGGCCGAGCCGTCCGGCTCGTCCTCGCCCAGCTCCTTGCGGATCGCGGCGAGCTGCTGGCGCAGCAGGAACTCCCGCTGCGACTTCTCCAGGCCCTCGCGGACGTCACTGTTGATCTGCTCGGTGACCTCCTGCTCGGCCAGGTAGTCCTTCACCCAGCCGACCAGCAGCTCCAGCCGGGCGGTGACGTCCGGCGCGGCGAGCAGCTCGGTCTTCTGCTCCAGGGTGAGCCAGGGCGCGTAGCCGGCCGAGTCGGCCAGCTCGGACAGGTCGGTCATCCGCTCCACGGCGTCGATGACCTGCCAGGCGCCGCGCTGCTGGAGCACGGAGGTCACCAGGGCGCGGTACTCACGGGCGAGCTCGCGGGCACGGCCGGCGGGAGCGGATTCGTCGAGTTCGGTCGCCTCGACCCAGAGGGCGGCGCCGGGGCCGGGCACGCCGGAGCCGATCCGCGCGCGGGACAGGCCACGGACGACCGCGGCGGGCTCACCGTCGGGGAGCCGGCCGACCTTCTCGATGGTGGCGACCACGCCGACCGGGCCGTACTCGCCGTCGATACGCGGGACGGCCAGCAGCTTGCGGTCGCCGGTTGCCCGCGCCGCGTCGATGGCGGCCTGGGTGGTCGGGTCGAGGGTCACCGGGATGACCATGCCGGGCAGCAGCACGGCGTCGGTCAGAGGAAGTACCGGAAGAGTTGCCATCGAACACCTGCTATCGCGTTGAGTTGAGCGTGTCTCACTCAAGTAACAAAGCGTGCCCCTTGTTCCGGTGTGTGACCCAGGCCACTTCGCGGGGCGAGTCGACGGGTCGGCAACAGCCATTCTCCGCGTACGGGTGGTCGCCATGTCCGGTTCGACCGAGCCGACACCAGCCCTGAGGGCGTTGCGGGCCGGCACGGAGGGGTTCCTGCCCAAGACCAGCGAGCCGGAGGAGCTGCTGGCCATCCTCGACGGATGGGCGGTCCTGCCGGCGGCGCTGCTACGCGCCCTGCTCGGACCCGCCCGGGCCGCGTCCGTCGACCTCGACGGCGAGGAGCGCCGCCTTCTGCGGGCGATCGCCGCCGGTCGCAGCACCGTCGACATCGCCGAGGAACTGCACGTCTCGGAACGGACGGTGAAACGAATGACCGGTGCACTGCTGCGCAAGCTGCGGGTCTCCAACCGGGCGGAGGCGGCGGCAGTTGCCGGTCACGCGGGCCTGCTCACCGATTGACGCAGCGCCAACGCCCGCGATTCCGGCCCGTTCGCTGTTTTGTGCCGCACCCAATCGCGACGCGCCGAAATGAATGGGACGCATATTGTTGCGCATTCCCCGGGTGGTAGGTCAGACTTTGGACACATCCCGCCACACACAGGGAGTAATCGGCAATGGCGAGAAAAGTAATCACGGTGCTGACCGACGACCTCGACGGCGGGAAGGCCGATCGGACGGTCGAGTTCAGTCTCGACGGCGTGGCCTACACCATCGACGTCTCGGACGAGAATGCGGGTGTCCTGCGTAAGGCGCTGGACCCATACATCAATGCGGGTCGCCGGATCGGTCGGGGCCCGGCGGAGAACACGCGGACAGTTCGGCGGCCGGGGCGACCCACCGGCGCGGGAATGGACCGCGAACAAAACCGGGCGATCCGGGAATGGGCCGTCAAGAACGGCTACAAGATTTCCGAGCGGGGCCGGATCCCGGTAGAGGTCGTCGAAGCGTACAAGAGCCGCTGACACGCGACACAGCGAAGGGGTCCCGCCGTTTCGGCGAGCCGCCACCCCGGGTGGCCACCACCACGAACTCACGACCGCTGAGCAGGCCCTCCTGGGTCGTC